>JAADFA010000156.1 GCA_013153135.1 Chloroflexota bacterium | reverse complement strand
GGGGGTACACCCGGTCACATCCCGAACCCGGAAGTTAAGCCCGCCTGCGCCGATGGTACTGCGGGGGCGACCCCGTGGGAGAGTAGGGCGTTGCCAAGCACCCTTTGCTTTTTTCTGTCTAGGGACGTGACGGGCTTTCTCTAGCAGCATCTCGAAACACCCCACCCTTTGGGGTGTTTTTCGCATTTAATCCCTATCCTTACATTCATTGAACTCGAGGGCACAAGAACCATGATGGCGAAGAAGCAACAGATTACCGATGACTTAGATGCTTTGTTGGCTGTTTTGCCTCCTGACATCCGGAACGCCGTGCGCGCAGCTGGCCCCGCAGACGATCTCATCGAGGTCATCCTCGACTTGGGTCGCGTGCCGACCGCACGCTTCACCCATGGCGAAGTGGTGCTGCGGGAGCGCGAAGTCTCCGCGGATGAAATCGACTACGTTGTCAGTCGGATCGGCGAGTTCGACGAGGACAACCGGGCCGGCATCCCCCGGACCCTACACCGCATCGCGGCCATCCGCAACCGTCGGGGTCGCGTCGTCGGCCTGACCTGCCGCGTCGGTCGCGCGGTCTACGGCGTGGTCGATATCATCCAGGACCTTATCGAAAGCGGCAAGAGCGTGCTTTTGCTCGGCCGCCCAGGCGTGGGCAAGACCACCATGCTGCGCGAGGCCGCACGCATCTTGGCCGAAAAGAAGCGCGTGGTCATCGTCGATACCTCGAACGAGATCGGCGGTGACGGCGACATCCCTCATCCGGCCATCGGTCGCGCGCGGCGGATGCAAGTGCCCACGCCATCCCTGCAGCACGAGGTCATGATTGAGGCCGTCGAAAACCACAACCCGGAGGTCATCGTCATTGACGAAATCGGGCGCGAGCTCGAAGCCATGGCCGCGCGCACCATCGCGGAGCGCGGGGTGCAGCTCATCGCGACCGCCCATGGTAACACCTTAGAGAACCTACTGCTCAACCCCACCTTGTCTGACCTCGTCGGCGGCATCGAATCTGTGACCTTATCGGACGAAGAAGCCCGGCGTCGCGGCACCCAAAAGACCGTGCTCGAGCGCCGCGCGCCGCCCACCTTTGACATCCTGGTCGAGATCCAAGACCGGGACCGCCTGGTCGTGCACAAAGACGTGGCCGAGGCCGTGGACGCCTTATTGCATGGCTTCCCGGTGCAGCCCGAGCTGCGCTATCGGGACGACGAAGGCAACATCCACGTAGAGCACCTGGAAGCGCCCGAACCCATGGCGCGCCGGGATCGTAAAGGCCCGCGGCGGCAAGAGGCGGGTTGGCGCAACCCCGCCGCTCTCTACCGCCAACGTTCGGATGCCGCGGCCGACCCCGAGACCGCTGAACATGACACCGCTGCACGGCATCCCATCCGCATCTATCCGTACGGCGTGGCACGTGACCGCCTCTTGCGAGCCGCCAAACGGTTAGACGTACCGGCCATTGTCGTGCGCGACCTGGGCGAAGCGGAGGCCATGGTGACCTTGCGCTCCTACTACCGCAAGCGCCAACGCGCAGTCACCGATGCCGAAAACCGCGGCCTGCCCATTTACGTGCTCCGTGCCAACACCATGACCCAAATTGAGCGTTTCCTGGGAGACTTGTTCCAACTGCGTAGCGCGCCCCCCGAAGACGATGAAGACGCGTTCGAACGCGCCTTACGTGAAACCCAAGCCGCGATTGAGGCTGTCCTTCAAGGGACTCGTCAGTCGGTCGAATTGCCGCCTGCGCCTGCAAAGGTGCGGCGCATCCAACACGAAATGGCGCGCGAAGCTCATCTGCACTCCCGCTCAAAAGGCGAAGAGCCTTATCGCCGGGTCAAGATCTACCGCTAGCTAGCCTTGAATTTTCGCCGCCCGTTCACGCGGGCGGTTTTTTCATTCCTGCGCAAAGGGCGTGAGGTGCCGGTCAGCGCTACCACATCTTGGCTACTCCAAGAGCCTTGTGTTACACTCTCCCCATGGCTTGAGACCCTGCTCTTGGAGTAGGCTATGCCTCAGTTTTATATTGTCTCTCTGGGATGCGCGAAGAATACTGTTGACTCCCAATCCATAGCTGAGCTCTTGGCCCGTGCGGGCTACCAGGCTACCGATGACCCCGCCGTGGCGGATGTGCTTATCGTCAATACGTGCGGCTTTATCGCGCCTGCTCGGGAGGAATCTTATCGCGTTTTGCAGGAACTCGCCCAACAAAAGCGTCCGGGGCAATTTCTCATCGCGGCCGGTTGCCTGACCCAACGCTATGGGCAGGAGGTCGCGCAGCGGGTCCCTGGGGTGGATGGCATCATTGGTACCCGGCGTTGGATGGACATCCTTGACCTAATCCGGCGTTTGCGAAAACGGCCCCATCCGGAACCGTTGTATCACCTCCCCGAAACGCCTACTGTGGGGCGTGACGAGCGCGGCGTTCCCCGTGTGGCTATTCAAGGTGGTAGCGCGTACCTCAAGATCGCAGATGGCTGCCGTCGGCCTTGTGCATTTTGCGCGATCCCCCTGATCAAGGGGACCTTAGTAAGTCGACCTATGGACACAATTATTCAAGAAGCGCGCTTGTTGCGTGATGCTGGTGTGCGAGAGATCATCTTGATTGCTCAGGATACAACCGATTACGGTCATGATTTAGGCATGAAAGATGGCCTCGCGCAACTGCTTGAGGCCCTGACCGATGCAGTTCCTGATGTGCCGTGGATTCGCGTCCTTTATGCTTATCCCGGCTATGTAACGGATCGTCTGATTGAGGTTATGGCCACGCGTCCCCAAATTGTGCCCTATCTCGACATGCCCTTGCAGCACGCGCATCCGGCCACCTTGCGACGGATGCGCCGCCCGGCCAACATGGACTGGGTTTATCGCACGCTCGAGAAGATCCGCGCGGCCATTCCCCAGGTGGCCCTGCGTACGACGTTCATAGTTGGCTATCCAGGCGAGACGGAGGAGGAATTTCAAACGCTTCTGGATTTCATCCGAGAGATCCAATTTGATCGGGTTGGCGCGTTCCGTTTTTCCTATGAGGAAGGTACAGCCAGTGCCGCGTTGGGCGATCCCATTCCGCCCGAGGTGAAACAAGAACGCTGGGAGCGTCTCATGGCCACGCAACAGCCCATTTCACTGGCCCGCAACCAGGCTCAAGTGGGCAAGGTGCTTGACGTGCTCATTGAAGGGGTAGATGAGGAGCACGGCTTATCCGTGGGGCGTTCGTACCGCGATGCGCCGGAAATCGACGGGCTGGTTCTGGTTGAAGGCGTGTTGCCCGTGGGCGAATTGGTCCCAGTTCGTATTACGGCTGCGATGGCGTATGACCTGGTGGGTGTTCCGGCCAAGGCGAAGCCGCGCACGGAGCGCGCCGCTTCTCCACGACGGCGCAAACGCAGGAGGCGCCGCGCATGAACGCCATGCCTGTTGAGCCTCGATGGGCCCTCGCGGCCTTGCGTGATGCCGCGCGCGTAACCCGCGTTGTGCAGCAACGCTTGGGTACCCGCGCAGTGACGAAAGCTGATCGTTCGCCTGTGACCGCGGCGGATTTTGCCGCGCAGGCCGTAGTGTCCGCGTGGCTAATGACCTACGATCCGGATACGCCTTTGCTCGCGGAAGAGGACCTCGCGACGTGGCGCACCATACCTAATGAAGTGCGCGCGTGGGTGCTTCAAGCTGTCCATCTGGTGCGCCCCAAAGCCCGTTGGGATGATGTGGAGGCTTGGCTTGCACACAACCGTGGCGTCGCGCACGCGCGCATGTGGGTGCTTGACCCCGTAGACGGAACCAAAGGCTTTTTGCGCGGGGCCCACTACGCGGTGGCTCTAGCGCTGATCGACCAGGGTCGCATCCAATGGGCGGGTTTGGCATGTCCGAGACTGGCACCGGAGGCATTGTTGGGAGAGAGCGACCCAGCCAGGGTATCGGACATGGGTGTACTCGCTGTAGCCGCCCCCGGCGTGGGAGCATGGTGGTCGCCTTTGATCTCCGAGGAGAATTGGCGCCGGTTGCGGGTTTCTTCGGTGGCCAACCCTGCCCAGGCTCGGGTGCTGCGCTCATTTGAAGCAGCTCATACCCATGAGGAACAGATTGACGCACTCATGCATGTTTTGGGCGTGCATCGGCCACCTGTACGTCTGGATAGCCAGGCTAAATATGCTTTGCTTGCAGCTGGTGCTGCCGAAATTTACCTTCGGATTCCTCCTCCTCAACGGCCGGATTATAAAGAAAAGATTTGGGACCAAGCTGCTGGCGCGTTATTGGTTATTGAAGCTGGGGGCCGCGTGACCGACCTTGATGGTCGCGCCCTCGATTTTAGCCAGGGGCTTACCTTGGCACGCAATCGGGGCGTTTTGGCCACCAATGGCTTGCTGCACGAGCCCGTCCTTATGGCCTTACGCCGCGTGGTGGGATAAGCATTCTTCGCTTGCAGAGGTCGCACCATGCGGATGCGTTCTGAACTTCTCGCCGCGCTGCTTGTGCTTATGGTGGGGTTGGCTGCTTCCCCGGAGCCGTATCAAGGCACTGCGGTGTGCCTCCCCGCGGTCGCAGGTCCAGACGCGTGCGCAGACAGCGCACCTGAGGCCTTTGTCCAGCCTTTCGTTCTGTCTGTGCACCCCTGGTACGATGATTTCCCAGGGGTACCCATCCCTGCCAAGTGGTATCGTTTGCCGGACGAAAGGCTGCATTATGCCCGTGTTGTGACGGAGGCTGCCCGTTTTTATCCTTCTCCTCAGGCTGCCGCAGAAGCCCTTGACCCCATTCGAACTTTCCGTGGTTTGGTTTATGTTTCGTATGATAAAACGCAGCGCGTCGGGCGCCGATTGGTCTATCATGTAGGTGATGGCTACTGGATGAACGGTGAAGATCTGCGCCCCGTGACTCCTTCTCGTTTCCGTGGTTATCTCTTCCCTCGCCAGAGCCCAGTACGTCCCTTTGGCTGGGCACGCTTTGACGGGGTGCGCGTGAAAGCTTCGCCGGGTTATGAAACGCGCGATTGGTACGCGTGGTCTTTGCCTCGGCGTGCCCTGGTACATATTTATGAGGAGCGTTTGGTTGGCCCGTATCGTTGGCTGCGTATAGGGCCGGAGCAGTGGGTCGAGGCTGTGCGTATTGCGGAAGTTCATCCGCGAACGGAACCTCCTCCTGAGGTGCCTTCCGACCGCTGGATTGAGGTCAATGTTGCGGAGCAAACGTTGGCTGTGTACGAAGACGGCCGTCTTATCGCGGCTACCCTTGTTTCGACCGGGACGGGTCAGTTTTACACTCGGCAAGGGGTGTTCCGCATTGCTGAGAAGCTTCCGACGGAGACCATGCGCGGCGCGTTTGCCGCGGACAAATCGGATGCGTACCTAATTGAAGATGTACCGTGGACGATGTACTACGATGGAGAGCGCGCGTTGCACGGTGCATATTGGCATGACGTGTTTGGCTTTCGGCTCACGCATGGATGTGTCAATTTGAGTCTGACCGATGCTGCGTGGCTCTATGCCTGGGCCCAGCTGGGGGATTGGGTGTATGTTTGGGATCCCACGGGGAAAACTCCCTTTGAGTAGCCCGGATGGGTTGGACGGGCATCGTTAACACACGCAAAAGCCCCCCGGTATGCCGGGGGGCTTCTTGCACCCTAGGGTAGATAGATTACACGGGGATTTGGTCGGCTGCCGCGGGCAGCGTAAAGCCTTCGCGGCGCAGGGTCTTGCGCAGGTCGATAAACCCTTTATGGCCCAGACCGGGGATTTCGACCAGTGCCTTGGGGTTGCTCTCCATTTGAGTTAGGATGGCTCCCACGGTCTCGTAACCGGCTTCAAGCAGGGCTTGGATGTACCGCTTGGGCAAGGGCAAATCGCTTACCGGGCGTTGGGGCGAAGTGCGCAAGCGGCGCCGTTCTTCAGCTGCCTTGCGGCGCTCTTCGGCAATGCGCAGCTTCTTCAAGAAGCGGTCCACTTGCCCTTCGGTATCCACGATACGCTGTTCGCCCGTAAAGAACGGGTGACATTTGGAGCACACCTCAACGCGGATGACCGGGACTGTTGCTCCCGTGGTCCAAGTGTTCCCACAGGCGCAAATGACTTTAGCGTCCCAGTAATATTTGGGATGAATGCCCTTCTTCATGATACAACTCCTTGGGTTCGCGCGAGGCGAGGGGTTAGGCAACCGTGCTATCTATAGGCTCCACGCTCACCCGCTTGCGACCACCTCGCACGGTTTCAAAGCGCACAATGCCATCCACCTTGGCGTACAAGGTGTAATCCCGACCAACGCCCACATTGCGGCCGGGCAGGATGCGCGTCCCTCGTTGGCGGACAAGGATGTGCCCCGCCCGGACCCACTGACCACCGTAGCGCTTGACGCCCAAGCGTTTAGAAATGCTATCCCGACCGTTACGGCTGGAACCACTACCTTTCTTGTGAGCCATGGCCAACCTCCTTTCGTCCAGGTTACGGCATCTCGATCGCCTCAACGACCAATCGGGTGAGTTCGGATCGATGGCCGCGACGTCGGCGGTAACGTTTGCGTGGTTTGTACTTGAAGACCAAGATCTTTGGCCCGCGGAAATGCTCTTTGACTCGTGCACGCACGCGCGCGCCCTCGACCACGGGCGCACCCACATGAACCTGACCATCCTCCGTCGCCACCAGCAGGACCCGCTCGAACACAACTTCGTCGCCAGGTTCCTGCTTGAGGCGATCGACTTCAAGGATGCTGCCAGGCGTTACTTTATACTGATGGCCTTGCGCTTCGATAATTGCGTACATCGCCAGCCTCCCGCGAGGTCTCTACCAGGGGGAGCGAGGCACACAAAAAAGCCCCACCCGCTTCTTCCCTGGGTAGGGGTTATCATTATACTCGCACAACTCTTATCTGTCAAACATTTGGGGTGCACGCAAATGTTGTAGAAATGTCACGTAGCGAGAGGAAGGCGTAGAGGGCTGTCACCGTTGAGCCAGGCACAACGCGCCTTGAGC
>JAADFA010000103.1 GCA_013153135.1 Chloroflexota bacterium | reverse complement strand
CGCGGGCCGTGCAGCGTGGGCACCGCGCGGATCAGGCCCGCGGTGTAAGGGTGCAGGGGCCGCTTGTACAGATCCCACACGCTGGCCAGCTCGACCATGGTGCCCGCGTACATGGTCGCGACCCGATCCGCGAGCTCGGCCGCGAGGGAGAGGTCGTGGGAGATGAGGATGAGGGAGAATGCGAAGCGCTCGCGCAGGTCGCGCAGCACGTCGATCACCGCGCGTTGGGTCAGGATGTCGAGCGCGGTCGTGGGCTCGTCGAGGATGAGCAGGCCGGGCTGCAACAGCAACCCGAGCGCGATGAGCACGCGCTGCCGCATCCCGCCGCTGAGCTGGTGCGGGTACGCGCGCAGCACCCGCTCGGGCTCGAGCTGCACCAGACGCAGCAGCTCGGTGATGCGCTCCCGCACCGCGCGACGGTCGCGCATCCCGTGGGCGCGCGCGGTATCCAGCACCTGATCCCAGATGCGCAGCACGGGGTTGAACGCGTTGAGCGCGCCCTGGAAGATCATGGCCACGTGGTTCCAGCGATACGCGCGCAGCCCACGGCCATCCAGGCCCAGCACGTCGACTTGCTGTCCGTCTTGCTGATAGAGGATGCGGCCGTGCTCGACGCGCGCGTTGCGCGGCAACAAGCGGATCAAAGACAGACCCAACGTGGTCTTGCCTGAGCCGCTCTCGCCGATGAGGGCCAGGGTTTCGCCAGGGCGGACGTCGAAGCTCACCCCACGGACCGCCTGCACCCAACCCCGGTCCGCCCGGTAGCGGATGCGCAGGTCTTGGACCCGCAGGGTCGCTTGGGTTTCCTTCGCAGGATCGTTCATCACCGTTGCCTGGGCAGGGACGCTCGGCATGGGCTCTCTCCTTTATTATCCCACAGCTCGCAGCCGGGGATCGAAGATTTCCTCTAAGAGGCGGGCGAACGAGACCAGCGAGAGCTGAAACAGCACGATGGCCAACACCGGGGCCATGATGTACCAGAAGCTGTTCTTGTAGAAAATGGCCCCGCGCGTCCAGGCCAAGCTGAGCATAACGCCCCAGTTTTGGCCAGAGAAGGGCACCAGGCCCAGGAAGACCAGACCCACTTGCGCGTAGATGGCCGAGGTCATGGCAAAGATGAGGTTGATGACGATGTAGCTCACCATGTTCGGCAGGATCTCGCGCAGGATAATGTGCCGCGTGCCCAAATCCAGCGTGCGCGCGGCCTCGACGAAGTCCCGTTCCCGCAGCGAGAGCACTTGCGCGCGGATGGCCCGGGCCAGTGAGGGCCACGCGAGCGCGGCCAGAATCACGGCCAGGTAGACGTAATTATCGAGCCGCACCAACCCG
This sequence comes from Chloroflexota bacterium, assembly GCA_013153135.1. Lineage (GTDB taxonomy): Bacteria > Chloroflexota > Anaerolineae > Anaerolineales > DRMV01 > JAADEN01. The sequence continues at coordinate 5,716 of JAADFA010000103.1, read as the reverse complement.
GCCAAAACCGCGAGCAGCGGGAAGTGCGGGATGGTCAGCACAATGTCCGCGAGCCCCATGATGGCTTGGTCCACCCAGCCGCCGGCCAGCGCGCTCAGGGAGCCCAACACCACTGCGATGCCCGTGGACATCAAGCCCGCGAGGAACGCGACCATGAGCACGTCGCGGCCGCCGTGCACGATTTGCGAGAAGATATCCCGGCCTTCGGAGTCGGTCCCGAGCCAGTGCTCGCTCGAGGGCGGCTGATAAATTTGGTCGATTTTGGTTTCAGTATCCAGCGGGATAAAGTACGGTCCGACGAACGAAAGAAGGATAAAGAACAGCACGCCCAGGAAGCCCAAAAAGCCCACTTTGTTGTGGCGGATGAGGTGAAGCCAGGTCTTCCAGGTGGATTGGCTGTAGCTCATAGTGCTTCGCCTCCCCGGTTATCGTACCCGCACCCGCGGGTCTAGCCAGCCGTACACGAACTCGGCCAGGAAGTTGGCCAAAATCACCGCGATGGTGATGACCAGGAACACGCCTTGCATCACCGGGTAGTCCCGGGTGTTGATGCTGCTCAAGAGCAGCTGCCCGATACCCTGGTACACAAAGATGAACTCGATGAGGGTCGAGCCGCCGACCACGAAGCCGATGCTGATGGCCAGCTGGGTGACCAGGGGCAAGGACGCGTTGCGGCCTACGTACGCGGTCACGATGCGGCGTTCCGGCAGTCCCCGGGCCTTGGCCACGGTGACGTAGTCCTCGCCCAGGGTGCTGAGGGTGCTGCTCTTCATGGCCAGCATCCATCCGCCCACGGTGGTGAGGATGTAGGTGGTGATGGGCAGCGCGGCGTGGTAAAACACATCCTTGATAAAGGCCCATGAGAGCGATGGCTTCATACCGGGCGAATACGCGCCGCGCATTTTCGCGATGGGCAAGATTTTCCATTGCACGCCCAGGAAGACGAGCAGCATCATCGCGATCAGATAGTTGGGGATTGCACTGATGATCGAGGCCAACGTGGTGAGCAAGTGGTCGAACCATGACCCGCGCCAGTAGGCCATGGCCATGCCCAGGAGCATCCCCAAGGTGAAGCTAATGAGCAAGGCGGTGCCCACGCTGAACAAAGTCCAGGGCAAGTATTTGGCGATGAGGGCTTTGACCGGCGTGCCTTTGGACCGATAAGACGTGCCCAGGTCGCCGTGCAGGAGGTCGATGAGGTAGTCAATGTACTGTTTCCACACCGGCGCTTCGAGGTCGATGCCGAACAGCGCAGCGGCTTCGTCCCGGGCATCTTCGTAGGAATAGCCGTACAGGTCCATGAGCTCCGCGATGTAGGCGTCAATGGGGTTCGATGGCATTAGCCGGATGATGAAGAAGGTTAGGGTGACCACAATGTAAATTTTGAGCAGGGCGACTGCCAAACGGCGAACGACGTAGTTCCGAGCCAGGTTGCGCAGCCAGGTTCGGATGCGGGGCACCGTTTGGGTGGTCGAAGAGGAAAGCGACACTGCGCTCATGAGCTCTTGCCTCCAGAGGGGGTCGTCGGTTCGGGGGATGAGGTAGGATGCTCTTGGGCGATCTGCAATGCACGGTGGACGTGGCCCTGGGCGCGCGCCAAGGCCTGCCGGGCGAGCTCGGGGCTCACGCCCGCGAGCAAGCTGACCAGCGCGACTTTTACGTCCCACCCGCTGGCCTCCAGTGCGGCACGTGCCGCGGCTTCATCCACGCCGGTTGCCTGGCGTAGGATGCGGATAGCTCGGGCTCGCAGTTTGGTGTTATCTGGCCGCACGTCCACCATGAGGTTGCCGTAGACCTTGCCCAGTTGCACCATAACGCCCGTGCTCAACGTGTTGAGGATGAGTTTTTGTGCGGTACCGGCCTTGAGCCGGGTCGAGCCGGTCAGCACTTCGGGCCCGACCAGGGCGGCCAGGGTATGGTCGGCTTCGTCCGCGATGGGTGAGGGCAGGTTGCAAACCACGGCAAGGGTGTACGCGCCTCGGCGGCGAGCCTCGCGGATGGCGCCCAAGACGTAAGGCGTGCGTCCGCTCGCGCTCAGGCCAACCACGGTATCTTTCGGCCCGACCTTGAGCTCAGCCATGGCGCGCGCGCCGGCGTCAGGGTCATCCTCTGCGGCTTCGCGCGCCTGGCCGAGGGCCTGCCATCCACCCGCGAGCACGCCCACTACCTGGCCTGGTTCGGTGCGGAAGGTTGGTGGGCATTCTGCGGCGTCGAGTACGCCCAAGCGCCCGGACGTGCCCGCGCCGACGTAGATCAGCCGCCCGCCCTGGGCCATGCGTTTGGCCACGGCTTCGATGGCGCGCGCGAGCTGAGGCAGGATGCGGCGCACGGCCCACACTGCGCGCTCGTCTTCCGCGTTCATCAGGCCCGCAAATGCGAAGGGTGGCCACGTATCCATGGCGCGCGAGAGCACGTTGGGCTGTTCGCTCGTCCAAACCTGTTCATCCTCATTTGTGGCCGTGTTGGGTGGTACGTCCGTCCCCCACGCAGGCAGGGGGTGGCCGATGAAGTCCCAGGCTAACCACGCGGCGCCTTCGGCGTAGTCCCGTTGGACGTGGCGAATGCGTGCTTTGGGCAGGCGGGTATGGATGGCCTGTTGTACCAGCTGCCGATAAAGCTCATGGTGGCGCAGCAGGCCGCCCGCGAAGACGATGGGGAAGCTTTGCTCCGCGGTGAAGTCCAAGCGTTGGGCGACCACGTGCACCGCGTCGGCCAGACCTTCGGCCCCGCGTAATGCAATGCGCATGGCCTCGGGGTCGCCCTGGGCCGCGGCATCGAGCACCAAGGGGGCCAGCTGAGCCACGGGCGTGACCGGGTTCGTCTGGTCGTAGAGCCAGGTCAGAATGTCGCCGGGTTCGCGCAAGCCCAACGCTTGTAGCAGAGGTTCGGTCATGGAAGTAGGTAGGCCCATGTCATCGGCCGCGGCCAGCACGGCGCGCAGTCCGTCCATGCCCAGGACAAAGCCGCTGCCGACGTCGAGCCAGTGGCCCCAGCCGCCGGCGCGTGCGTGACGGCCGTCCCGCACGCCGTACGCGATGGAACCCGTGCCCGCGATGAGCACGATGCCGTGGAGTGTGCCCACGCCTGCGACCAAGGCAGCCAGTGCATCGTTCTCCACGCGGATAGGTACACGTGGCCACAAGGCCTGGAGTCGAGTCAGAGCCCGGGCGCGGTCTTCGGGGCGGTCGATGCCGCCTTGGGCCAGGGCGATGGCTCGCGCTTCGTGCGGGTCAACCTCGGCCGCGCGTGCGGCGTCCTGCACGGCGCGCGCGACCTCGCGAACCATGGCGTCCCAGCCCAATTGGTGCGGGTTGCTGGGCCCGCCGCGGCCTCGCCCGAGCACGCGGCCCTGGGCATCCATCACCACCGCGTGGACTTTGCTCCCGCCGCCGTCAATGCCAATGACGACGTGCGAGCGCGCGGGTTCAGGGCTCATCGACCCACTCCCACATATCGATGCTCTCGCGCCATGAAAGGCCCGCTTGAATCCGTTGCCGTGGGGTGGACCGCCCTAAGAGGCGGTCGAACCAATACGTGCCGTCGGAAGTGCGCAGAAAGTGAAAGCGCGCGGGGTTTTGTGCGCGAGCGAGGGCGATAATGGCCAAACCCGTGCGCACTGGACGGAACGCGTTGCGGTCGACCACGTGGATTTGTACGCCGTAACAGGTCTTGCCCGCATGTTTGGAGGTTGTGGGCGTGAAGCTCACAGGTCGGAAGCGAACGCCGGGTAATCCTGCGTTGTTCAGGTCGTCGGCCAGGCGGAACGCGTCGAGCCAGGGTGCGCCGACCACCTGAAAGGGGTAGGGTGTGCCCCGGCCTTCGGAGAGGTTGGTGCCCTCGACCAAGCCCACACCAGGGTAGAGTAGCGCGGCTTCGCCCGAAGGCAGGTTGGGCGACGGGGGGACCCATGACGTCATCCACGCGTCGTACCACCAGGAGCGCTCCCAACCCGTCACGGGGATCACGTCGATATCTACATCCAATTCCAGTACATTGGTCGCAATGAGCGCGAGCTCGCCCATGGTACGACCGTGACGCACGGGGATAGGGAGCATACCTACGAAGGACGTGAGCCGTGGTTCGAGGATGGGCCCTTCCATGTACACGCCGGTAAGAGGATTGGGGCGGTCGAGGATAACCACGGGCACCTCTGCCTCGCTCGCGGCCTGCATGGTTTCGATCATCGTGCTCGCGTAGGTAAAGAAACGCGTGCCTACGTCGGGCAGGTCGATGATGAGCAAATCCAAATTGGCCAGGTGACTGGGCGTAGGCGCGCGTAAATTGCCATATAGGCTTACAATGGGAATGTCGAGCCGGGGTTCGTGGGCGTCGGGCACGGCTTCGCCCGGTGGTGCGGAGGTAAACATGCCATGCTCGGGCGTGAAGAGCAATACAATATTCGCGCCCGCCCGACGCAAAGCCAGCGCCGCGTCGGTCAAATCTTGAGTAACCGCTGCCATGTTGGTCAAAAGCCCCAAACGCTTCCATCGCCACGTTTTGGGCAAGTTCTCAATCACGTTATCCAGGCCGGTACGGACCATGGCCTCCCTCGGTGGGTGTGTGGGGTTGGTAGACGTTCGCGATGCGCCCACGAGCGTTGGACCCGTTGATGTGCAGCTCGACCTTGAGTCGGATACGATCTGCGCGGTAGAAGGAGCGCACATATTCCACCGGCGTGCCATCGTGGGCGTACGTTGTGCGTTCCATGGCGAGCACAGGTCGGGCAGGGTCGATGTGCAGCAATGGAGCCACACTGGGGGAGGCCTCGCGCGCTTCGACGATTTGGATCGCGTAGGTCAGGCGTAGGCCGTAGCGGTTTTCGAGCACCGCGTATAAGGATTCGCGTTGAAAGTCCACTTGGTCCAGGCCTGGGAAACGGGCGTAGACCAGATGGGCACTTTCCAGCGCGACGGGTGCGCCATCGACTAGGCGTTGGCGCGTTAAGCGAAACAGCCGCGTGCCAGGAGGAACGCGCAACGCCCGGGCGCTGGCATCGTCTGCGGGGATGGCCTCCAGGGCCACGACCCGGGAGCTAGGGATGAAGCCCTGGGCCCGCACTTCTTGCGTAAAGCCCGAGAGACGTTGGAGGTTGTGCTCGATGCGCGGACGTGGGGCAACAAAGGTTCCCTTGCCGGGGACGGTGTACAGGTAGCCTTCGTTGGTCAGGGTTTGCAGGGCTTGGCGCACGGTCATGCGGCTTACGCCCAGGGCCTCGCTGAGCTCGCGCTCAGAAGGCACGCGTTGATGCGGTTGGAGCCCGCCCTCCAAGATGGCCCGTAGCAAAGCCTGCCGGATTTGGAGGTACAGGGGCTCCGCGCGGTTGCGGTCGACGGGCGTAAGCGCGAGGTCCACGCGAAACTCCCGGGCACAGCGGCTGGCCGGTCTAAGCCGGATTAGACCGGAGTATACCACAACTTACCCCTTTCGGGACCCGAAAATTGAAAACGGGTGCACGCAAATGTTATCGAAACGGTCACGTGGCGAGAGGGAGGCGCAGGCACTGTCGCGGTTGCGCCAGGCACAGCGAGCCTTGAGCGCCGCCTCCCCGCCCGCCGCGGGCTGGGAGCCCGCGGGTCATGGCCGCGCTCGCGTGCCGCGGGCGCCGCGGGCTAAAATCCGCGACTAGTTGGGTATAAAATCGCGCGCGAATTGCCCGACCCAACGCGCGACAGGAGGATAGCGGGCGGGTTCCGCCGCCCGCGGCATGGGGCCATGG
>JAADFA010000009.1 GCA_013153135.1 Chloroflexota bacterium | reverse complement strand
AGAGGTCGCGTAGTCCGGCCGAGCGCGCCCGCCTGGAGAGCGGGTAGGCCCCTACCGGGGCCTCGCGGGTTCAAATCCCGCCCTCTCCGCCTGAGCGCCTCCTGTCGCGCTTCGGAGGCGCTCTTTTCTTTGCAAAGCTAAGTACTATTCTTATCTTTTTGTTTTAAGGAGTTTCATCATGCCGCCCAACGCAACGTTCGTCCCTCCTCCTATCCAGTCGTTACGTGATGTCGGCTTGCCGGTGTTGTGGCTGTTGGATTTAGCGTTGCGTATTTTTTATTTCAAGGGATATCTTACTGGCAATCAGCTCGCGGATGCTATGGCCTTGCCCTTTAGCTTGGTTGAGGAGTACATCCTTGAGCATCTCAAACGAGAAAAACTGCTCGAAGTCAAAGCCGCTCGCCATCGTATCGGCGTTGGTGGCTTTGAGTACGCGCTTACCAGCGAGGGCTTGCGCCGCGCACGCGAAGCCCTAGAACGCTCCCAATACGCGGGACCTACACCGGTACCTCTGCATGTATACACTCAAGCGATCCGCCAGCAGGCCCGACAGCGCACCATCGTCACCGAACGTGAGATGCGACAGGCCTTACGCGGCCTTGTCCTCAAAGAGGATGTCTTCCACCGTTTAGGTCCCGCGGTCAACTCGGGCAGCTCCATTTTCCTTTACGGCCCGCCGGGCAACGGCAAGACCTCCATCGCTCAGGCCATCGGTCGGTATCTGCTACGCGACACGATTTACATCCCCTACGCGCTCTATGTCGATGGGCAGGTCGTGGTGCTCTACGACCCTTTGCATCACCACAAAACCAACAATCAGGCTCCGGCCAACGATACCAGCCGTGACCGCCGTTGGGTTCAAATTCACCGTCCTTTTATTATGGTCGGCGGTGAGCTCACCTTGAAGGACCTGGACTTGATTTTTGACCCCGTAACCAAGTACTATCAGGCACCGGTTCAGGTCAAAGCAAACGGGGGGATGTTGCTTGTGGACGACTTCGGCCGCCAGCAGGTGCCGCCTAAGGATTTGCTCAATCGTTGGATTGTTCCCCTAGAAAGTCGCGTGGACTACCTCACTATGCATACGGGCCATAAAATTATGGTCCCGTTCGATGTGCTCGTTGTCTTTTCGACCAACTTACCGCCCAAAGATTTGGTGGATGAGGCTTTCCTGCGTCGGCTGCGGCACAAAATCCATATTAGCGACCCGGGCATTGAAGAGTTCCGGGAGATCTGCCGCCGGGTGACCAAAGCCAAGGGTATCCCGTATAGCGAGCGCGGCCTGGCTTATTTGTTACAGGAGTGGTACGTCAAATACAACCGACCTTTGCGCGCGACGCACCCACGGGATTTGTGCAACCACGTGGTGGATATCGCGCGCTATCGGGGCATCAAGCCCGCTATGACGCCTGAGCTCTTGGACGCGGCCGCACAAGTGTATTTTGTGGACATGTAAACCCTTAGCGATTTGGGGGCATGTTGGTGGATGACTGGGGAGCGATGGTCACTCATTTGTTTCTTCCCAGCGCTCGTCCTTCCCCTCGTGGGCAAGGAGCCACGCCTCGGCCTCAGGGCAGCGTGTAAGCACCTGCACAGCGAAGGCGCGTAGCCGTTCAGCTGGCCAGTCGCGCAACCGATGCGCCCAATCAGGCAGAGGTAGGAATGCCCCGGGCTGGTGCAACCAAAGCGAAAGCACCGCGGCCACGTGCTTGCAACGGCCATCGCGTCCCACAGGACATGTGCATTGCGCGCGCTGGATGCCCTGGGCATCGATACGTATCCAGACCCGGTAGGGCGCGACAGCTTGACCATAGACTACAGCCCGGAGCCCGTGCGCCGATCGTCGTGGCAAGCGCACACGGCCCGCGCGGCGGTATGCATCGCCTCGTCGCCACACGTCATCATCCGCGAGCCACGCACGGATGGCTTGTTCGGTCAAGGCCGGCCAGGATATACGTTGAACCATATCCCCTGCCTAAGCGGCCAGACGGGACCGTAAGGGCGCGAATACACGACGGTACAAGTCCGTTTGTAGACGGTCTTCGGGGTCCCACGTGGCTTTGAGCTCGAAGAACGTGCGCAATGCTTGTTCACCCAGGAACGCGGCCGCGGTATCCGGCGTGAGGGTCGCATCTTTGGCGAAATAAAACCGTCCCCCCGCGTCCAGCACCAGGCGGTCCAGTTCGTGCAACATCGCGACCAGATCCCGTTCCTTCCCCGGCCACACAGGGAAGTCCAGCGCGAGGGAATAACCATCCACGCCGTGCGAAAGCAAGAACGCGTCGGCCCGATGGCGCTTGACCACCGCGAGGTAAGATGGCATCCCCCGTTGTTGGGTGTAGCGCAACACCTCGTTGAATACCCGCAGCGCTTCATCTCGGGGTACGAAGATCTGGTATTGGATGAGCCCTCGGCCGCGATAGGCCCGTTCCCAATTTGGGATGTAATCCAGTAAGAAGTTGAACGCGACCAGGGCTTGGCGGTACGTCTTGTGGTGGCTCAGCCAGCGCGAGGCCCAATACTTCGCGCTGTTGACCAGGCGCACGCCCCAGTTGGTCATAAACGGCCGCATGAAGCGCCACATCCACGCCTTGGGCACGAAACCAAAAAACACATCGGGCAGCACCTGATAGTCCGGGGAGAGGGTGCGTTCTGGATAAAGCTCCTCCCCTTCGGGTACGTGGTTAGCCGCGTGGATCTGCCCCCGTCCGCGGGCCCAGCCCATGGCTGTGCTGTCGACCCAGCCCACGATGTACTCGTAGCGGTCCTTGTACGTGTCTAGGTCCGCGAGCATATGCGCCAAATCGGGCACGGCCCACGCGTGCACGTCCAGGTTGCCTGAGGCCACCCGCTTGAGCCGCAGGGTGATGGAGGTCGCGACACCCAGCACGCCCAGGCCACCGACGAAGGTGTGGAATCGGGGATCGTCGGGTGTGAGCTCATACTCATCGCCCGCGGGGGTAAGCACGCGCAGCCGGGTTACGTGCTCGCCAAAAGTTCCTGCGTGCCAATTATTTTTCCCGTGTACGTTCATGGCCACGCATCCACCCATGGTTGGCCGCATGGTGCCGGGCACGACCGCGGGCCACCAGCCATCGGGCAGCACGTAACGCCAGAGTTGTTCGATGGTTACCCCGGGTTCGACCGTGATCTCGCCCGTTTTAGGGTCCCACGCGAGGATGCGGTTCATGCGTCGCAAATCCAGGACCCAATGGCCTTGGCGCATAGCTGCGTCACCATAGCTGCGGCCGCTGCCACGCAGCGCGATGGCCACGTTCTCCCGGCGGGCGCGCGCGAACAGGTCCGCGAGCTGTTCGACCGTGGCGGGTTGAAAGACCTGCGCGGGCACGCGGATCGAATGGCCAAAATTTTCGACCAGGCGCCAATGGGACCAAGGCGCGCGCTGGGGATGGATTGCTGGGGTGAACATGAGGCCCTCCTGCCGCGCTCAGAAACTCAAGCGACGGAACAACACACTGGGAATATGCTGAATGAGGAGCATCAGCCAACGCCACCGCGCGGGCGTATAAATTACCTGCTTGCCCTTGCGCATGGCGTTTACGATGTCGCGCGCGGCCTGCTCGGGTGAGATAACCCAGAACACGCGCTTAGGCTGGGCCTGTTCGAGCATGGGCGTGCGTACAAACCCTGGTTTGACCGTGAGCACGTGGACCCCGCGGCGGCTCAATCGATTGCGCAGGGATTCGAGGTAGGTGGTTAAGCCGGCCTTGGACGCGTGGTACGCGGGGTTTGCGACACGGCCCCGATCGCCCGCGACGGACGAAATGCCCACGATGTGGCCTTGACCCAGCTGTTGGAACAGGGCTGCGGCCTGGCCCAGCCATGCGACGGCCGCGACCAGGTTGACCTCGAGCATTTCCCGGTCTTTGGCGAAGTTATACTCATCCGGCGCGACGGGGTGTAGCACGCCCGCGCTGTAAATCACCGCGTCCAGGCGGCCATGTTCCCGCAGCACTTCTTGATAGACCTGAGGGATTTGGTCGTACGCGCGCGCGTCCATAGGCCGGGGAAAAGCGCGGTCCGGGCCGACGCGACGGGTGATATCCTCGGCCACACGCTGGAGTGCGTCCGCGCGTCGGGCGATCAGAATTACACGCCAACCCTGCACCGCGAGCTCGCGCGCTAAAGCCGCGCCGATGCCGGACGACGCGCCAACAACAATGGCCACGGGCTGAGGGATAACGAGGGAGCCTTGTTCCGCCATGGTTCACTCCATCAAAACAGGCGTGGGCCGTACCGGGATACCCCGTTCGGCCAAATACGCCTTGAGTTCGGGGATGGTCAGTTTGCCATCGTGAAAGAGGGACGCGGCCAACGCGGCATCAGCTCGCCCGCGCGTAAAGACTTCCGCAAAGTGCTCCATGGCCCCGGCGCCGCCCGATGCGATGACGGGCACAGGGACCGCGTCCGCGACCGCGCGGGTGAGCTCCACGTCATATCCGGCCAGGGTGCCGTCCGCGTCGATGCTGGTGAGCAAGATTTCGCCCGCACCCAGCTCCACCCCCCGTACCGCCCATTCCACCGCGTCCAGCCCTGTGGGTTCACGGCCGCCGCTGATGTAGACCTCCCAACGCGGGGGCTCGCCAGGACGGGATACGCGTTTGGCATCGATGGCCAGCACAATGCACTGGCTGCCAAAGCGCTCCGCGCCTTCGGTGATCAAGTGGGGGTTACGCACCGCGGCTGAGTTGATGCTCACCTTATCCGCGCCGGCCAGGAGCAAGCGCCGCATGTGGTCCACGGTCCGGATGCCGCCCCCGACAGTAAAGGGCATAAAGACTTGATCGGCCACCCGTGCGACCAGCTCCACCGTAGTCGCACGCCCTTCGGGGGTCGCGGAAATATCCAGAAAGACCAGTTCGTCCGCGCCTTGTTGGTCATACAATCGGGCTTGCTCAACAGGATCACCGGCATCGCGCAGATTTACGAAATGGACCCCCTTGACCACGCGGCCATCTTTGATATCCAAGCACGGAATGATGCGTTTGGCCAGCATACCGCGCCTCCTCCGGTCGCCACGATTTTACCATTCTGCTCCTGGTTCGCGAGGGGGAGGGGCGGCGCGCTCAGCTTCGTCGCGCGTGAACACGCGTACCACCGCGTCCAGAGGAATGGCCGCGGGCGAAGTTGGCCAATAATCTCCCTCGTGGACGTGCCACTGGAGGGGCATGGGCAGCCGTCGCGCGTCTAGGGCGAGCACGAGCAGGTCCGCGCGCGAGGTCTGGGCCAGCACGCGCGGCAGTTGGTCCGGCCGGGCCAGGGGGATGGCGCCGTTCGCGTCCAGGGCTTCGGGGTGCCACACGCCCTCTTGGATCGCACGCGCCCACGCACGCCGGGGGACCCATCCGTATACCTGGAACCCGTGCGCGACCAGCAAGGCCCGCATCACGAGCTGGCGCGCGACCTCATCCTTAGGCCACAAGGGCCATGTTTCCTCGCCTCCGTACGCGTACAGCAGGCGGATGCGGTTTGTAGGCACTTGAAACCCCGCGTCACGCGCGGTGATATCGTTGACCGCGAGTAGGTCCACCCCTTTGGCATGCAGTTTAGCCCGCAGGCTTTGTGGGTCGATGTGGCTCTCGGCCGCGAAGCCGACCACCACGCGCGGGCGGCCCATTTCTCGGCGCGCCTGGGCCACGGCTGCCAAAATATCGCGCGTGCGCACCAGGCGCAAGGTCAACGTGGCGTCGGTTTTCTTGATTTTGCGCGTCGCGACGCGGTCGGGACGGTAGTCCGCGACTGCGGCGGCTTTAAAGAGCATATCCGCCTCGGGGAGGGCGTCCATGACCGCGTCGTACATTTCCGCGGCCGTGCGCACGTCGACGCGCCGCGCGCCATAAGGCGTGGGCAGGTGGACGGGGCCCGTGATCAGGGTGACGGTCGCGCCGGCGTCCAGCGCGGCCTGGGCCAGCGCAAATCCCTGGCGGCCGCTGGAGCGGTTGGTCAGGACGCGGACGGGGTCCACCGGCTCTTGCGTCGGTCCCGCGGTGACCAGCACGTGCTGCCCGGCCAGGGGACCATCCCGCGAGAACAACCAGCGCAAGAAGCCCAGCACCTCCTCGGGCTCGACCATGCGCCCCGGGCCGACCAGGCCGGAGGCCAGGCGGCCTTCCACCGGGCCCAGGACGTGCACGCCCCATTCTCGCAGGCGCGCCACGTTGGCCTGGGTGGCCGGGTGAGTATACATGCCCGCGTCCATGGCAGGCACCACGATCACCGGTTTGCCGTGCATCGCGAGGGCCGCCAGCGGGATGAGCCCCTCGCCCCGGCCCTGGGCCAAACGGGCCAGCGTCTCCGCGGTCGCGGGCATGATGACCAGCGCGTCGGCCTGCCGCGCGAGGTCGATGTGCAAGATGTGGCCTTCTGGCCCCCACAGGTCATCGTCCACATAAGCCGCGCGGCCCGTGAGCGCGCGGAAGAGCAAGGGCGAGACGAAGCGCGCGGCCTCGCGCGTGAGCAATGTGGTGACGTGGGCTCCTTCTTGGGTGAGCTTCGAGGCGAAAGCCGCGGCTTTGAAGGCCGCGACCGAGCCGGTCACGCCCAGCAGAAGAGAGCGTGCACGCAGGGGGAACATGGCGCCTCCTCCATCGCCCATGGCGCGTTGGGCCATTCCCATCAATAGTCAAAATGCGCTTTATGCCCTTCCGGGCCGAACAGGATAACAATGCGCTCCCAATCTCCAGCCAGGTCGAGGGCCCACGAGGTCACCAAAAGGGCTTGTGCCCCCCGGCCCGCCCAGGCTTTCCAGCGCGCGCGACGTTCGGCCGCGCGCCAATGGTCAGCCATGGCCACGGTCCACATCGCGGCCACGGTGAGTAAAGGAACCAAGGCCAGGTGCATGCGCGGGTCTGCGAGGATAAGCGCGTGGGGCAGGGTATAGGCCGTCACCCAGGCGAGCCACCAACCCCAGCCAGGGCCCCGGTGCACGTGGGGCCAGGTACGCACCGCGAGCAGGAGCACGATCGCGAAGGGCGTGAGCCAAATCACCGCTGCGAGGAACAGCACAGGCCGCGACCAGGCCCCAAACAGACCCTGGCTATAGAGGAACATGACCACGCGGCGCTCGAGGCCGTAAAACGCCTGCAACCGCCGCGCGATGCGGACAAGGGCGCCCCAGGGGTCTTGCCGGATGAAAGCCCAGGCCTGGGCTCGGGCGTAGGCGTCCCGTTCCGCATCGTCCACGATGAACAG
>JAADFA010000008.1 GCA_013153135.1 Chloroflexota bacterium | reverse complement strand
GGCAACGAAATCTATGGTAAACTCCATGGCGGGGCCTCCTGTGAGGGTTTGGTAATGAGGGCTATCCTACCACAGGTTGGCCCCCTTTTTTATCTCTCACTTCTACAAGATTTGCGTGCACCCACGGCTCACCAGGGCTTGACAAGGTTGGATGAAGGCATTAAAATGCAAGGTGCCTCTGGACAGGAAGTGCCGAGGTAGCTCAGGTGGTAGAGCAGCGGACTGAAAATCCGCGTGTCGCCAGTTCGACTCTGGCCCTCGGCACTCAGCTTGCCCTCTTAGGGCGCCGGGGGACCAGGCAGTGCGAGCGGGCGTAGTTCAGTTGGTAGAACGCCTCCTTGCCAAGGAGAAGGTCGCCGGTTCGAGTCCGGTCGCCCGCTCCAACCAGGGCCGAGGCCTCATCCTCGGCCTTTTCACTACCCGGCGACGTAGCCAAGTGGTAAGGCAGGGGCCTGCAAAGCCCTGATTCGCGGGTTCGAATCCCGCCGTCGCCTTAAACTTCTATGGCCAGCCGCACGGCTGGCCGTTTGTCGTTTAAGCCTCGTCCCCTATTCGCTCGTATCCGAACCCTTTTCTAATCCATATCCAATACAGGATACACCGCTAGTCCAACGGTACCAGGCCCTACATGGGCGCCCAGCACGGGACTGAGAGGAGCTCGCAGCCACGCCCGCACTTCCAAACAACGCTGCAGCTCATACTCCAGCGCACGGACCGTATCGGCCGCGTCCGCATGCGTTATCCCTACGTGTACAGGCCGCTCACCCGCATGTCGAACCGCTAAGTCCACCATGCGCAACAACGCCCGTCGCTTGGTCCGCACGCGCTCGAGGGCATCAATGGTGCCGTGAGGAGTAAAATAAAGCAGAGGCTTAATGTTGAGCATTGCGCCCAAAAAGCGCGATGCTCCACCTATGCGGCCACCTTTATGCAGGTATTTCAACGTATCTACCACAAACCAAATGGCCATGCGCTCTCGTACGGCTTCAGCCCGCGCCACCACCTCGTCCACATCCGCACCTTGTTGAGCCAGCTGAGCCGCTTCCAGCGCAATCCAACCTTGAGCTACCGAGGTACTACGCGTATCTACCACCCGTACGGGAATGCGACACTCGTTCGCTGCAGCCAGTGCGCTAGCCACTGTCCCGCTGATGCCCGATGAAATAAGCACAGCCACTACCGCGTCATAGCCCTCATTCGCGAGGGCACGAAATGTATCCAAGAAATCCTGCATCGGTGGTTGCGATGTTGTGGGAATGGTGTCCGACGCGCGCAGGCGCGCATAGAACGCCTCCGGCGTAATGTCGACTCCGTCCCGGTACGTCTTGCCATCCCAATGTAGGCGCAGAGGAACCACCCGAATGCCATAGGCCTCCACATGCTCCCGGGGCAAGTAGGCTGTACTATCGGTTACCACCGCGACCTTCATGGATTGCCTCCTCAACGTAAACCCGCCCGTCAGGGGTTGGGGGGTATTGTACCGCACCTTGGACGCGCGTTAAGGCGTACCGAACACCGCGGTAAAGTACGTAATATTTGTCCCTGGGTCATACGCAACGCCCGTGCCAACATGTATGTAGGTCGCATCCAGCATAATGGCTCGATGGGATGGGCTGTCGAGCCAGCCTCGGATAGCTGAAGCCGGGGTGCCAAAGCTGCCTGAACCCATGTAGATAATCTCCCCAATAGTACCTCCAGGGTAACCGTACCGCGCTGTACGGTCCCACGGCAAAGAGCCATCGGAACCCGTATGGCTAAAGAAGTGGTTACAGGCCATATCCATGCTGTGTGCTGCCGCTGCTTGGTTCAAAGCCGTGTGGACCGCGACTGGCGGCACCCCATTTTGTTGACGCACTTGGTTGATGAGCGTCACCAATTCCGCCTCGTAGCTGGTATTGCGCGTGGCCACACAACCAGCCGGCGTTGGCGTAGGCGAGGGCGGCAAAGGCGTCGCGGTTGGCGTAGGGGGCAACGGTGTGGGGCTCGGCGGCTGGGATGTGGCCGTGGGCGTGGATGGCTGCCGAGTTGGGCTTGGGGGGATGGGCGTTAGGGTCGGCGGTATGGCGGTTGATGTAGGCGAGGGTAACAAGAGCGTCGCGGTCGGTGTAGGGGGCAGCGGCGTAGAGCTCGCGGGCCACAGGGTAGCGGTGGGCAAAACGGGCGTGGGTGAAACCGACGGGCGCGTCGCGGTGGGCGGCACCGAGGTAGGCGAGGGTAGCTGCGTCGGCGCGGGCTGTGTCATCGTTGGCCCAGGGTAGGTCGAGGTCAGCGCCACGGAGGTCGCGGTCGCTTGCACGGGCGTAGGGCTAAGCGTGTGCGTCAGCGAGGGAGATGGGCGCGGGCTCGCGGTCGGCAGCTGTGGCGATGGCGCGGTCAACGTCGCGGAAGGGGCGGAAGTGGGCTGGGTTGTAAACGTCGCGACAGAAGAAGGTGTGGCCGTCGCCGGCATCATCGTTTGCACCAGCGCGTTCGCGGTCGCTGCTGCCGCGGTCGCGACATCCGCGAGGGAAGTGGGGGTGGCCGGCGTGTTGGGCAGGCAACCCGTCCACGTCCACCACACGGTCAAGATTCCGACAAGCCACGTCAGCCCACGCATCGCTTACTCCGGGTCATGCATCCACCTCATGCGGCTCGTGAAACGCGGGAACGTCGACCAAGCCGTCTTCCGTGTCGTAAACATGGAAGGGCATCCACGCGATGCCAAACATCTCCACCTCAACCTCACGTTTATAGGGTCGCACCCAAAGGGTCTCCACATCTTCGAGGAGCTCAGCCCACTTCGCGCGCACATCCTCCATAGCCTCGTTCATCTCGGCTTCCAGAGCCTCAATTTGGGCTTTGTAGTCTGCGATAGCCTGCTTCGACTCCTCAATATCCGCGAGCACCTGTTTGGTCATGCGGCGTTTCGTTAGGGAAGTGGTCAGGCGCCGTCGGCGGCCGAGGAAAAGCCCCAAGATATTTTCCGCGTGGGTCGCCCATTCTTCCTGCTTCCGCTGTTCATACTCGGCCATCTCTTGTGCAAGCTCACGCTCTTCCCGGGCCAACTTGGTGCGTAAGCGCTCCAACTTGCGGCGATACTTTTGGCGAACCTTTTCCAAGTCTTTTTCTAAGCCCTGTCGAGCGGCCTCGCGCAAGAGTCGTTTGAAGCGGCTTTCGCTCACCTCGGGACCCGCATAAACCTTAAGCCGTTTATGCAGCCGAACAGGCACCCGCACCTGCCGCGCGACGAAGGACTGGAACGACGAGCGTAATCGTTTGAGATCCGAGGCACGGGTCCAGGGCGGCTCGAGGGGCAAAAAGTGCGCCTCGGGAACAGGTTCGGGGTCGAAGAAATCGGGCTCATGCGGCTGGGCGCGCCATGCGTCCCAATCGACCCGGCGGCTGGGCTCTTCGACCAAGGCCGCGAAGAGCGTCTCCCACTCCAAGTTGTACTTGGGTCGCACCACAGTCACACGGGCCTGGGCCCACAGGGCAGGGCGATAGACCAAACCCAAGTACGCGCCTTCGATACCGGCTTCGCGCGCAGCGCGGGATTCGGGGACCTCGACAGGCCAGAAGTATTCCTCGCCGGGCACGCGTGGCCGCGTGGGTGTGCCGGGGAGCTCGGCCATCGCGGGCGTGGGGGACCCAGCAGGCTTCGACCGGGTTGTGGTTTCAGCCGCGCGCGGGGTTGTGGGGGTCACAGCAGGTTCGGCCGTGGTATGCGTCGCGGGTTCGGTCACGCCGAGCAAGCGGTTGAGCGCGGGGATCTGGGCTCGCGTGAGGGGACCAGGCAAATAATTCATAGCCCAGCGGGTATGATACACAATGGGCTCGCGCTCGTGCACGTTATGTAGCAAAAAGACCCGTTTGCGTAAGCGCGAAATCAAATCATCGTATGCGCGACGATCCATGCCTGGGGCAGCGCCTTCCAGACCATCGAGCAAGCGTTGCTTATCGCGCTCGGTTTGCAAACGGCCAATAAACCAAGTTCCCGCGTTACTCAAGGCCTTATAGTCAATATCTACCGGGTTCTGGGTAACCAGCACCAACCCGAGGCCGAACGCACGCGCTTGTTTAAGCATCCGCAATAAGGGTGGTTTCGAAGGCGGGTTCGCGGTCGGTGGCAAATAGCCGTAGATCTCGTCGAAATACAACAACGCGCGCAGCGCGTCACTGCCCGGTTGCGTACGCATCCATGTTTCGACGGCAGCAAAAAGCAGGGTCACGAAAAACATGCGCTCGCGATCGCTGAGATGGGCCAAGTAAAACACGCTGTGCCGGGGTTTGCCCTCGGGCGTCCACAACAGGCTTGGGATGTCCAAAGGCACACCTTGCAACCAAGGTTGGAACGTAGGCGCGGCCAAAATGTTGTTCAGCCGCATGGCCAAGGCCATCCGGTCCTTTGTGGGGAAGAACGTCTCCAGATCGAACACACCCAGCTTGTCAAAGGGCGGATTTTGGACCTGGAGGATAAGATCCGCGAGGGTAAGATCGCGGCCTTGAGACCACGCGTGGCGGAAGATGTTAGCCAGCAAAATATGCTCGCGGGATTGCAAGGGATCGACATCATCCAGGCCGACGAGGCCCAACAGAGCGGTTACCGTACCGTTGATACGTTCCAGAATGAGTTCCTGATTGCCCTCCCAAGGCATTTTGGGCGCGGCCAAGGATGCAAGAATAGAGATAGGCACACCCGCGTCGGAACCTGGGGTAAAGATGGTGAATGCGACCGATTCGGCCAGCTGGCGAATGCGGTCGGGTCCGATGCCCCACGAAGCCAGGCCTTTGCGCCACAGTTCGGCCAGTTCCCGAGCCTTTTGCTCCACGGTCTTGCCCTCACGGCGCGCTTCGTCAGGAGAAACCCAGGGCGCAAAGTCCTCAGGCCGCAGCTCGGGGAAATGCAGGCCAATGTTGGTGAGGTCGCCTTTGGGGTCGATGAGCAAGGCGGGGACCTTCCCCAAAGCCGCCTCTTCCAGCAAGGTAATGGCCAAACCTGTCTTGCCCGAGCCCGTCATACCCACGATGAACGCATGGGTCGTAAGGTCATCGGGGTCGTACCATACAATCTCGTCGAGCATCTGCCCAGCGTCGAGATCGTAGCGCTTTCCGAGAAACCATTTCTGTGCGGACATTCACCCCTCCTCAGCATAATGCGTATGGGGATGGTTATGCATGATTGTACCAAGGTTCGCGAGCGAATCATCACAACAGTCAAATACAACGCGCGGGATGAACATAGCAGAGGAATTTGTGCGCGGAATTTAAGATCCTCAAAGTCGGCTTTTGGTACAATGAAGGTGGAACAGCATCCCCGGGCAAGGAGGGCCTTATGTTCGTCAAAGATCGCATGTCGCACCCCGTCATTACCGTCACGCCGGACGTTTCCATCGTAGATGCCTTGGAAATCATGCGGCGGGAGCGCATCCGCCGCTTACCTGTTGTGGATAAGCACGGCAAACTGGTTGGAATTGTCGCGGAGAAGGACATTTTGCACGCGTCGCCCTCCTCGGCCACCAGCCTGAGCATTTGGGAACTGAATTACTACATCAGCAAAATTACGGTCGGGGAGATCATGACCAAGGACGTTATCACCGTGCAGGAAGACACCTGCCTGGAAGAGGCCGCCCGCATTATGGTCGACCACAAGGTTGGTGGCCTGCCGGTGATGCGCGGGGACAAGGTCGTGGGCATTATCACCGAGAGCGACCTGTTTAAGGTCTTTCTTGAGTTGATGGGGGCACGGGTTCCCGGGGTTCGTGTGACCTTGTTGGCCCCTGACGTGCCTGGCGAGCTGGCCAAGATCACCCAGGCCGTAGCCGAGGTTGGTGGCAACATTGTCTCCCTAAGCACCTTTGAGGGTGATGATCCCGCGAGCAAATTTGTTGTGATGAAGATCCGCGACGCCACGTCGGACGCGATTCAGAACGCGCTGGAACGCACCGGCGTCGAGCTGGTTGACGTACGCACGGTTCATCCCAAGTAGAGCCTTCCGGGACGGGGACGAGCGCCCTGTCCCGAGGCTTTTAAGCCTTGTCGTCCGGGGACGCGGCGGCCAGGGGGCAAAGGGCCCGCCACGCACACAGGCGACAGGCTGCCGCACGGAGACCGACCGCCTATACCCGGTCGGTCTCCGCTTTTTGTGTGTAGCCCAAGCCAGACACAATCGTATCTTGCCCCCTCTGCGCGCGCCCAACTCCTCCCGGCTCGCGACCACTATAGCCCCCAGGGGACGCAAGGCAAGGTAAACGCCCAAAAGCCCAATGCGTACAAGCGCTACCGTGGACCAGAGCGCCCGTGCTCGAGCGGCAGGTCTCGGCCCACGGCTTGGGCGGAATTTGTTTAGCAGCACGTCAGGGTTCCCCACGGTCATGGTTGCCCCCATGACCGCCGGCCTCGGTCAGCATGAAGTTTAAGCAAGCATTTTGGTCGTGGGCATTTGGACAAATTCTGCAAAGCATATTTATGAACTTCAGCGCGGCCCTCAGGCTCTAACCAACTGGTAAAATATTCATCGAGCCTCGGGCGCAACCTCATCCCAGGAGGACCTTATGGCGTTGACCGTTGTTCTTCCCATGGCAGGGTTAGGTACCCGTTTACGTCCACATACATGGAGCAAGCCTAAGCCTCTGGTCTACGTGGCTGGCGATACGATTTTAGGGCACATTTTGCGCGGTTTTCAACAGTTACCTCCTCAGGATGTTCATTATGTCTTCATTATTGGCTACTTAGGCGAACAAATCCGTGACTATATGGCGCGGGAACACCCAGATCTACGCGTGACCTATGTTGAGCAACCGGAAGCCTTGGGGCAATCCCACGCGCTTTATCTCGCGCGTGAGCACTTACACGGTCCCACCCTGGTCCTGTTCGCGGACACGGTGCTAGAGACGGATTTCACGTTTCTCGCCAACGGGCCCGAAGAGGGCTATATCTGGGTGCGAGAGGTCGAAGACCCGCGCCGATTCGGCATCGCGTTTTTGGACGACCAGGGCTATGTCACCCGCATTGTCGAAAAACCCGAGACCACAGAGCACAAGCTGGCCGTCGTCGGGGCCTACTACTTCCCGCGCGGGGAGGACCTGGCCGAGGCAGTGAGCGAGCAATTGGCGCGCGATATTCGAACGCGGGGCGAGTATTACATCGCCGACGCGATCAACCTGCTCCTGGAAGCGGGCCGCTTACGGCTCAAGCCCATCCGAGTGACCGAGTGGATGGACGCGGGCACGCCCGACGCGCTGCTGGCCCTCAATCGCTACCTGCTCGACCACGGCCGGGCGAATACCGCGGAAGCCCTGCGTCCGGGCATCGTGGTGATCCCACCGGTCTACATCGACCCGAGTGCGGAGGTCACCCAGTCCGTCATTGGGCCTTACGCGACCATTGGACCTGGCGCGCGGGTGGAGGGCAGCGTCGTACGTGATAGCATTGTAGCGCACCACGCGGAGCTGACAAACGTCATCCTGACAAATAGCCTAATTGGACGTCATGCCCGTGTCCAAGATTCGCGTGGGGTGTTCAATATAGGTGATCACAGCCGCGTGGCCAGCGCGTCGCTCGCTTGAAACTCTGCTGGAGGGTTTGCCATGATTATCGGAATCCCCAAGGAAATTAAGGACAATGAGTACCGGGTCGCGATGACACCGGGCGGTGTCGAGCAATTGGTCCAACACGGCCATCGGGTGTTGGTGCAAGCCGGGGCCGGCGAGGGCAGCGGCTTCTCCGACGACGAGTACCGCCAAAGCGGTGCGGAGGTCCTGCCCACAGCCGCGGACGTGTGGACCCAAGCCGATATGATCATGAAAGTGAAGGAGCCGCAACCCCAAGAATATCCCTTCTTGCGGGAAGGGCTCATTTTGTTCACGTACCTGCACCTCGCGGCTGAAGAGGAACTGACTCACGAGCTGCTTAAGCGCAAGGTTACCGCCATTGCCTATGAAACCGTAGAACTGGATGACGGTCGGTTACCCTTGCTCACACCCATGAGCGAGGTAGCAGGCCGTATGTCCGTCCAGGTAGGTGCGCATTATCTGGAAAAGGCCCACGGTGGTCGGGGAAAACTGCTCAGTGGCATCCCCGGAGTGCGACCCGCGGATGTGCTCATCATCGGCGGCGGCACGGTGGGCTTCAACGCGGCCAAAATCGCGCTGGGTATGGGCGCACACGTTATCATCATCGAAAAGAACCCAGACCGGCTCCGCTACCTGGATGACGTACTCCACGGCAACCTGACCACCTTGGCCTCGAACCCGCGCAACATCACCGACTCCATCCGCGTGGCCGATCTGGTCATCGGCGCGGTGCTCATCCCTGGGGCCCGGGCGCCGAAGCTGGTGCGCCGCGAGCACATCAAGCTCATGAAACCAGGCAGCGTCATTGTGGACGTCTCTATTGACCAAGGCGGATGTGTGGAAACCATGCGGCCGACGACGCACAGTAATCCCACCTTTGTCGTGGATGGCGTCATCCACTACGGCGTGACCAACATGCCTGGCGCGGTACCGCGCACGTCAACGTACGGCCTCTCCAACGCGACACTGCCGTACGCGCTCAAATTGGCCGACTTGGGCTTTAAAGAGGCCGTCACCCAAGATCCCGCGCTGGCCCGAGGGGTGAATACCTACAAGGGCCACCTCACCCACCCCGCCGTCGCGGAGGCCTTTAACTTGCCCTACACACCTTTGGAGAAACTCCTCTAAACCCCAAGTGGCTGGTCGCGCAAGGGCCCGGCGCGTGCCGGGCCCTTGGAGGTTAACCGAGCAGGGATGCGCACATACCTTACTGCTGCCGTGGGCCAAATCCTCGTTCGCGCAACACATCGGCCAACGTAGGCTGACCGATTTCCTGAAGTTCGTAACGCACGCGCAACACGGGCTTGTTCACGCGCACCAAACGGGCCAAGTCAATGGGGGTCGCGGCGAGGATCACGTCCGCGTCCACACGGTTCAACGTGGCCTCGAGATCTCGGATTTGCTCTAAACCGTAACCCATCGCGGGCAAGACAGGACCTATGTGCGGATAGCGTTGATAGACCTCCTGTAGGCTCGCGACGGCGTAGGGCCGCGGGTCCACAATGGCCGCAGCGCCAAAACGCTGCGCGGCCAGATACCCCGCGCCGTAAGCCATCTCGCCATGGGTCAACGTGGGCCCATCCTCAACCACCACAACCCGGCGTCCCCGAATGGCTGCAGGATCGTCTACAAAAATGGGCGATGCAGCTTCAATAATGGTCGCGTGCGGGTTGAGCGCACGCACGTTCGCCCGCACTTGCTGAATACCCTCGGGCGTCGCGGTCACGACTTTGTTGATAATTGCCACATGAGCCATGCGTACATTGGTCTCGCCAGGGTGATACTGACGTTCGTGCCCTGGCCGATGGGGGTCGACAACGACGATATGCAGATCGGGCCAAAAGAAAGGCAGATCGTTGTTGCCTCCATCCCAAAGCAACACATCGGCCTCGGCCTGGGCTTGCTCAAGGATACGCGCATAATCAACACCTGCATACACAACCAAGCCATTTTGTAAATGAGGCTCGTACTCCTCCCGTTCCTCAATAGTGCACTGATAACGGTCCAAATCCTCGAAGGAGGCGAAACGTTGCACCGCCTGTTGGGCTAAATCGCCGTAGGGCATGGGATGACGCACAACAACAACGCGATAGCCCCACGCGCGCAACTGTTGCGCGATGCGCCGGGTGGTTTGGCTTTTGCCGCTCCCTGTACGCGCGGCTGTCACCGCGATGACCGGCTTGGACGCCCGCAACATGGTGGCTCGTGGGCCCAAAAGGCGGAAGTCCGCCCCTGCAGCCAAGGCTCGTGAGGCGCGATGCATCACGTATTCATGCGACACATCGCTGTAGGCAAACACCACTTCATCTACCTGATGGGCTTGAATCAATGCGTCCAGCTCGTCTTCGGGATAGATGGGGATCCCGTCAGGGTACAGAGGCCCTGCCAGTTCAGGCGGGTAGCGTCGCCCTGCAATATTGGGAATTTGAGTCGCGGTGAATGCGATTACGCGCGTATCCGGGTCGTTCCGGAAGACCATATTGAAATTGTGGAAATCCCGGCCTGCTGCACCCATGATAATGACCCGTCGCGGTCTCATACCTCACCTCCCGAACGCGTCCTCTTCCGACAAAGATGGGTTACACTTTCATCATACGGGGTTGCCTGCCCGCGGGCTAGGGATGCTCATCACCGTTCAAGCGGTCTTACAGTTTTCTTACATCCTGCCAATGCCTTTTCAACAGGCATCGGGTATAACCAAAGCGCCCGCGAGGCGGGCCATATCTTCACTGAGGAGGCACACACATGGGGCGCCGCAAGATGAGCGCGGAAGAGCTCAAACGGCAACATCAACGCGCATTGAACACGTTTGTCCGTGAACGATGGGATGAGATCCCCGAAGAGACCGAGGTCAAGCTCCGCAGCCTGAAAGCATGGGGCTTTGACTTGCTCAGCGGTTTGCGCGGGGGTGAAGAAGCGATCTTCGTCGCGCGCAGTGAAGACGCCCGGGCAGCGGGCGACGTGTACGAAGAAGCAGGCGAGACCTTTGAGGTGAAAGAAGTTCTGCGCTCCCTTCCCAAAGGCGCGAAGCTGCTTATCCGGGTTGGCCTAGAAGATCGCCGAGGTGTTATCCGTGCGTATTACCGCGCGGCCCATGGCGAAGAGACCCTGCTCTTCAGCCTGCCCGCGGCCGAACTGCTCTTGGCCTATTTCAAGAAGCAGGGCTTCGGCAAATTGCTGGAAGCCTTTCACTCTAGCGGTCTGACCACAGAATTTATCCAAAAGCGCGGGGAGCAGGGCAAAGCCTATAGCTTCGAGAACCTGCCGCATAAGATGCGCCGTGCGTTGCGCGAGGCCGGTGACTTGCTGCGCAAACGCACCAAAGTGGGCCGCTTTACGCTGGTCTACTTCGGCAAGAACAAAGACGGTGACGACCGCTACATTGTGACTTGGCTCTTGCCCACCATTCACTTGTTCGATGTAGATATCGCGGAACGGGTGGACAAGCTCCTGGCCGCGTTGGACTAACCCACCAGATGCAAACCCTGACACCATGGAGGCAGACCCATGATCATCCGGAAAGAGCACGCGATCGCCCTTGAACGCTTGCTCAAGGATCAAGAAGAGCGCAAACCCTACACCACCATCGACGTCGACGAGCTGCCCACGTACCGCGAGCTGGAACGCGCCGGCCTGGTGCGTCAACAGACGCCCATCCGTTGGGTGCTCACCTACTCAGGTACGGAGCTCGCACTGTTGCTGCGCGATCTGTACGCATGGGGCCCAAAAGCCTACACAGAAGACGAAGCTGAAGTTGGCGGCGAGCTGGTCATTCTGGAAGGCCACGGTTTGGATAAACCCGAGAACTGGCCCGATGACTGGCGCTGGATCGGAAGCGAGGTTATTGCGATGCTGGACGCGGCTGCGCGCGCGGAGCGCGTGGGGCCTAAAGCCGAGGCCGCGCTCATGGCGCGCGGGCTGGCCGTCCGTGTACGCGATACCGAGAAAAAGCAAGAATACGTCATCCTGAGCGAAGCGGGGCGGCACGTCTTAGAGATCTACCTGCGGGCACACCCACGGCTCATCATCTCGGAGGAACTGGCCGAATTCATCCGCAAGACGCCCGTTGGGCCCGCACCAGCCGACCGCCTGCCGACCGGATCCCACGAAGAGCACCTGCTCGAGGCCATGCGCCTCATCGCGTACAGCGTGCCCGCGTCCGACGCGTTCGCGTTTACGGCCTTGGGCCAGGCCGTCAAGCAGGCGCTCACATTGGGCGGCTTTGGGACGGGCACTGTCTTCTCGGAAGAGATCCTGTGGACCTTGAGCCGCTATGTGGACGGAGAAGACGTAAGCGACAAGTCCCTGGCTCGGCTGCAGGCCCTAGGCTACGTGGGTGCGGATGGCGAGCTCTTGCCTGCAGGCGAGTGGGCGCTGGAAGCTTTTCGCCTCTGGTGGGATGGCCCGCGCAAGGACGTGTGGACGTTGGCCATCGAAGCCGAAGAGGTCGAGGTGCTGCGCACCATCGACACCCTGTGGAAGAAGTACGAGCAGACGGGCAACGAGGATGAAATCCCCACGTTCTATCGCTTGCGCCGGGAGATGATCGACCGCAAGATCAAGGAATACAAGGCTTTGCTTGAACGGTACGGCCGGCGCATCAAGGAAATGCCCAAGAAATACCAAGCCATTGCGCAACAGTTCGCGGAGGCCAAGGACTTGGCCCGCTGGTACGATGATAACTTCACGTTGCGCGAAACCCTTTACAGCCTCGAATCTTTCAACTTTATCCAGAGCGACGAGGATAAGCGCGGGTACGAAGTCTACACCATCACGCCCATCGGTTACCAGGTACTGGAAGAACAAGCGGGCAAAGAGCGGGACATCTCCTCGACTGCGGTCAAAGCCATCACCATGACCCGCAAGATGTTCTCCGCGCCTGCAATGGATTGGTGGCAAGAGGCTCACGACGCAGGCCTGATCGGTGTGGCCGAGCCGACCAAGAGCGGTTGGCTCTATGCCCACCTGGCCGAAACCCTCACCCGCAAGCCGCATCTAACCAAGTTCGAGATGGAAGTCTTCCACGTCATCCCCGCGCGAGGCATGACCGTGGACGAAGTCTACGACAAGCTCCAAGCCCGCGGGGAAGATCCCGAGCGCATTCGCTGGGCGTTAGAAAAGCTGGAAGCGCGGCACTTTATCGAAATGCTACCCGACGGTAACGTGGTCGAAACCGAAGCCGGCCAGCTGCTCGATGAAGCCCTGGCTGGTGTGCCCGAGGGCTTTGGCAACCCGGTCAACCCCATCATCGTGCGGGTGTTGGAGGCGCTCCGCAGCGTGGGCACCCTTTACGTAAAGGAGCGCAAGGTCCGGGTATTGCCACGCAACATCGAAGAAGCATGGAAACGCAGCGGCTTGAGCAAAGAAGCCTTTGACAACGCGCTCAAGGCCGCGCGCGTAGCCGGGTTCATCGGCCAAAACTCGGTAACCACTGCGGGCCTACTCTTGCTCGAGGTGACTCGAGCCATGAACCCGCAAGAAGAGCTGGTGGGCTTTGCCCGGCGCGAATGGGTTGAAGGCTAATCTTGCGGCGCCCTGCGCAAGATAGCCCTCCTCCACCACGTCCCAGGGGCGATGGCCCTTTGTCTAGCCTTCGCCCCTGGATTTTTTATTTAGGTCTATTTTCAAAAAGGGGATTACTCAAAACTAGCATCGGCCCGGAAACACGGCGGGGCCTCTGCCTCCGTCCCTCTAGGATGCATCGGGGCGGTGTAACCACGCCGCGCCTTCAGTCCACGCGGTGCGTACATGGGTCAACGCATCCGTATCCAGGCTTTGGGCGAACGCGGCCAGCAGCCGTGCGGCCCGTCGGATATCATCCAGGTGAACCCGCTCCACCGGTGTGTGCATCGAGCGCAATGGGATGCTCACCAACCCTGTGGGCACACCCGCCCTGGCCACCTGCACCGCCATCGCGTCGGTCCCGGACATGTTGGGCAAGTAATCCACTTCGTAGGGGATATCCAGCGCCTGGGCCCACGCGCGCAATTGGTGAAACACCCACGGATGCAAATTTGCGCCCCAACCCAGGGCGAGTCTGCCCATGGGGAAGGAAGTGGGGCCCTGAACACCCGGCTCCCGAGCGAAGGTCACATCCACGACCACCGCGAGGTCAGGCTCGAGGGCAAAGGTCGCGGTGGCTGCGCCGGTCATAGTAGTTTCCTCTTGCGACGTCGCAACCACAAGCACATCCCACGCGTGTTGGCACGTGGCTAGCATCTCCAACGTCAAAGTCAGGGCTGCGACCGAAACGCGATTATCCAGACCAGGGCCGAGGATGAGGTCCCGGCCTAAGTACCTCGCGGCACGTGCCCACGTCACAGGGTCACCCGGCCGAACACGCTGAGCCAACGACTCCGCGGGTAGGGCGGTTTCCACCCGCAGGGCGTCCCAACTGGGCGGTTTATTGCCCTGATCTGGGGGTTCACCATGGGGTACACGGCGAACTACGCCAAAAATTGGCTCGCCGCCCGCGCGTGGCCAAATCCATACGCCTTGTCCAGGCAGCCAACGGGTATCAATCCCGCCGATGGGTGCGAGACCGACCCAACCCCGGTCCACCCATGCGACCACCAAGCCAATGGTGTCCATATGCGCGGTCAACATCACACGCGGCCGCGTCCCAGCCGCGGTACCCCGCCGCCGCGCGACCAAACTGCCGCTGGGCGTGGTCCAGACCTCGTCCGCGAGTTCAGCCCAACGGGTCTCGAGCCAAGCACGCACTGGTGCTTCGCGTCCCGAGACGCCCGGGGTGCTTAGTAAATCCGGCAGCCAAGCCAGGTCCAGCATGATGGCCTCCGTTTAAGGGGTCGGGGGCGTGGTTGCGGTGGCCGTCGCGGTAGGGGTGTCGGTCGGCACGGTGGGGGTTGCCGTCAAGGTCGCCGTGGGTGAGGGCAGGGTGGATGTTGCGGTTGGCGTGGCGCTCGCCGTGGCGGTTGGCGGAACCGACGTCGCGGTCGGGGTTTCTGTAGGCGTGGGGCTTGCCGTCGGCGTGGCCGTGGGTGTAGCGGTCGCGGTTTCCGTCGCGGTTGCGCTGGGGAGTGCGGTCGCGGTTTCCGTCGCGGTTGGGGTTGTGGTCGACGTCAACGTGGACGTGGATGTGGGCGTGGGGGTGGGTGTGGCCGAAGGCGTCCATGTTGCTGTGGGCGTGGTAGGAGCGGGTGTGGGCGTTTGCGTAGGTGTAAGTGAAGGTGTCCAGGTGGGCAGCGGCGTGAGCCACCAATAGGTACCCTTGGTCGGCGTGGGCGAGGCCACCCGGGTCCATGTTGGCGTCGGGGTACGGGTTACGGGCCCGCGTGGCCCGCGTAAAGCAACACCCGCGGCCCAAAAACCCAAACAATAAAAGGGCAACGTGGCCAAAATCACGACCACGAAAATCAGCCGCAACCGATACCGTTGGGCTGTGATATCCGGTAAACTCTCGGGTGCATCAGGCGGATAAAACATGGCGCTCTCATGATAACATTGAGCTCGGAGATTGGCAATGGGCAAACCCTCGCGCTACTACGTGGTCTGGGTCGGGCGCAAACCCGGCGTGTACGATTCGTGGGACGCGGCGCGTGCGCAGGTTGAAGGTTATCCCGACGCGCGCTACAAGGGTTTCCCCAGCCGTGAGCTGGCAGAACGCGCGTTCCGCCTCGGCCCCGAGGGCTTTTGGGGCGAAGGGCGGAACCAGGGCACATGGCGGGCCGCGCGCGACGAGATCCTCCTGCCCGCGCTGGTGGTGGACGCGGCCGCGCCCGATGCCCCCCACGGTCCCGCGATGTACCGCGGGGTGGCCCTCTATCCCGATGGCCGCGCGGAAGAGGTATTTCGCGTTGGGCCGTTGCAAGGGGTGGGCATTAACGTTGCCGAATTCCTCGCCTTGGTGCACGGCCTCGCGTGGCTGGAGCAGCGCGGGCTGGACTGGCCTGTATTTTCCGATTCCGTCGTCGCGCGCGCGTGGGTCCGGAAAGGCAAGCCTCGCGTCCAAGTTCCGCTTACGCCCGAGGCGCGCGGTTGGCTTGAGCGGGCCACACGCTGGCTTCAAGCCCATCCGGACGCGGCGGCCCGGGTACACGCATGGACGTCGCAGCGTTGGGGCGAGATCCCCGCGGATTTTGGGAATAAAGCAGGGTGACGCATGGGTGGCGAAACCTCCTCTATGCTGGTCTTTCGCTTCACGCCCCACGCCTGGCTGCGCGTGCGCGCGTCAACGCCGTGGCTCCGGGAGCACTTCCAAGCAGAATATGCGTATCACCGCACAACCTCCGAGCAAAGCGGCACGCCTTACGTGGCCCTGGATTGGTCCCCCCCTCGCGCGGTGCCGACCTCGATACGCGCCGCGAGCCGTTGGGCCTGGCACAAAGGCCTGGCTTTTTGGCGCTATGCGGTGCAGCCTGAGGCCGAAGGGTTACATTTGTGGGCCTGGGGCAACCGCTGGGCCGGTGTGCTCATCCAACATATGCTGGTGCACCATGGCTTGCATTGGCTGCTCAGCCAACGCGGGACGTTGCTCTTGCACGCGGGCGCGGTGGTCATTGATGGCCAGAGCTGGCTTCTTATCGCGCGCGGGGGTGTGGGCAAAACTGCGCTCACCGCGCACCTGCTGGCTCAGTTAGGTCCTCAACGCGCGCAGCTGCATAGCGATGATTTTGTTTTTATCGCACCGCATGCCCATCCACCTCAAAGTAATGCCTATATCACACGCGCCCACCTGTACCAGCACCACCTCAAGGCTATCCCGGGCCTAGCGGCGCGGTTGCACGCGGCCGAAATCCGACGGTTGCGCTGGCTGGGATGGGTACGACGCTTGAGCCGCGGGCGGTTGCGTTGGGCCGTGCGCGTGCCTCTGAGCCGCCTGTGGCCTGGGTATCGTGTTGCGGATCGCGCGACAGTGGGAGGATGGATTTGGCTGGAGCCCGGCCCCACATGTCGGGGGCCCGAACCCTGGCCCGCGAACGCGGCCCATGAAGCCATTGTGGCCATGCAGTTCTATGAAGCGCGACACTTCATCCGACTCGTGGAGCGAGCCCGTCCAAAAAACTGGCCAGCGGATTGGCTCGATTCTTGGCACGCCCGGGAAGCAGCATTGGTCGCGGCATTGCTCCAGGCCAGGCCCGGCTACCGCCTCATCGTACCTCCAGGCCGTGATCTCTCGCTGTGTGCTCAAGCCCTCCAATCCCTGGTTGAATCCTAAGGCAGGAGGCGTGTATGCCCCCGCGCTCGTCAAAACTGCGTTACAGTCGCTGGCTCGGCACCGCGCTGTCGCTGCTTTTGCTCGCGTATGTTTTGGCGCAACAAAACTGGCGCGCTTGGCCAGCCCTCTTGGCGCAAGCACCGGCCGGTGTGTTCCTCGCGGCTTGGCTCGCTTATGTGGCCGGAATGGCCTTAAACGGCGTGCGGTGGTACTGGGTCGCGCGTGCTGTAGATCTGCCTTTGCGTTTAGCTGAGGCTATCCGCTGGACCTTCGTATCCGCGTTTGTATCCAATGTGCTTCCGTCCACCATTGGGGGCGATATGGTACGCATTGCCGCGTTGGCCCGGCGCAGTAATCGTTGGGGGCTGGCCATTGCTTCCGCCATGCTGGATCGTTTGCTTAAGATGGCGGTCATGCTTTCTGCGTCGCCGTTTACGCTGGCGGCTTTTGGGGGGTGGTCGCGGCTTAGAGGGCTCTTTTTGACCGGCGGGGTATGGGCCCGTTTCACCAGTCGCGAGCGGTGGGTCGCGTTCTGGCATCAAACTGCGAATTGGCGTCGCCGGCCTGGTTGGTTACTCAGCGCCTTCGGTTTGGCATGGCTTTCCGTTCTGCCCTACGTGTTTGCAACATGGACCATCGCGCGCGGCCTGGGCATTCCGGTGAGCATGAGCCAGGTATTGGGGGCGATGGTAGTTAGTTATTTTATCACTTTGTTGCCCATCTCGGTCAACGGTTGGGGACTACGCGAGGTAACCATTATCCGTTTGTACGTGGCGCTCGGTGCGACGCCGGAGCAAGCCTCCCTTTTGGCCCTGTCGACTCGAGTGCTTATGTTTACAGTGAGCCTTTTGGGTGGTTTGGCCGCGCCGCGGTATTGGCGCGATTTGGTGCAACAAGCCCCACAGGAAATGCCACGCGAAGGTAACGAACCCTTTGCCCTCGCGTGATGAAGGTCGGCGCAGTGCGGAGGCCCTCTGCAAAAAAGGCCGAGCTCTCCTGAGCTCGGCCTTTATGGTGTACCCTGGGGCTGAGTTCATGGTGGTGCGAGGAACTGCAACGGGTCGACCTTGCCGTACTGGCGATGGATGAGCTCGAGGTGCACGTGCGGCCCGGTCGAGTTGCCCGTGCTACCCATCGCGCCAATCATGGTGCCCTGGAAGACCTCTTGGGCACAACCGACGTAGATCTGGCTTAAGTGTGCATAAAGGGACTGCCAGCCATTGCCGTGGTCGATGACAACCACGTAACCATAGCCATTATTGCTCCAGCCTGAGTATACAACCACGCCGTTATCGACCGCATAGACGGGCAGACCAATGGAACCCGCGATATCGATGGCCGGGTGGTATGCGGGGTTATAGTAAGTTGTAATCCACTTCGATGTAGTGGGCCAAATGAAAGTGTACGTCCCAATAGGGCCGTTATAGACGGTACCACACGCGCCTGGCCCGTTGAGGAAGGAGGCTGCTGGAGCATCGCGCAAGAAAATGGGACGGCTCCAATCGATTTGCTTGCTATACTTCCCCCCCGGCACGAACACGATTTTACCCACTGGGATCTCAATCTCGCCCAAAGCAACGGCTACAGGGTCGAACTCGTTAACGGGATGATTGAGGATCGCATCGGGTTCGACACCTAGTTTTTCCGCCACGTTCTCAACCGTGTCGCCGTCCTTCCACTCGTACAGCACGCCATCGGCAGGGGGGATGCGCAGGACCATACCAACTTTTAGGCTGTGGGCATCGCCCTTGAGCACATCCAGGTTGCTCCAGAAGATACTCTCGGCCTTAAGGCCGAACTTCTCTGCGATGCTGGCTAAGGTGTCGCCCTGCTGAACAGTGTACTCCACAATTTCCATGCGTGGCCGCGAAGGCATGACTGTGGTGAGTTTCAATTGGCGCTTGATGCCCTGAATGGGGACTTCTCTTGGGGGAAAGGGGGGCAATTCCACCGAGACCGCCGTTTGTGGTTGTGGTGCCGCGGCCGTGGAAGCCAAAGCAGGCCCACCTTGAGGCGCGGTTGGGCCCAAGCTGCCGTGGGTGAAACGGATAACAAAGAGCACCAGCAGAACAACACCAAAAACCAAAATGTGCCCACCAATAGCTTGCACCTGTTCCCGCAGGCCCAATAACGTCAGCCAATCGGCCAACGAGAGCCCCGTATCCTCAAATCCCGCCTCGGGCTCCATGATGTGGTCAGCTGTCAATTCAGCCCGGGGTTCAACCGGGATTGTTGACTCGCTCTCGTTCATGATGACCTCATCCAGGCAATAGTAAAATTATTTAGCCTAAGCCCCTCCGTCCCTCATTATAGCCATGGGACGGTGGTTTGTCAAGCCGGGCTGCCGGGCCCCAGGTTCACGCCCAGAATTAAGTTTAAAATGTTTACTCCTTTTTGCTAGAAGAACCTTCTTTCAACCCTTTCCCTTAGGCGGCTTGTCGACGAATCTGTCTTTAGACTTTGTCTAACCTTGCGGCCTTGCGGAACCTGGTATAATAAAGGGCGAGGCCCGCGTAGCTCAATGGATAGAGCAACGGACTTCGGATCCGTTGGTTGGGGGTTCGAGTCCCTCCGCGGGCGCTGAGGGGGCCGCAAGACGCGGCTCCCTCGCTTTGTATTCCACGACGACAAGGGGGCGAGTATGCAACGCAAAGGCAACGGCGTGCTTCTGGCCGCGCTCTTTTTCGGCGTGCTCATGGCCGCGATGGATATCGCCATCGTGGCCCCCGCGCTCCCGGCCATCCGAGATGCGTTTGGAGTAGATGACCGGGCCGCTTCGTGGGTTTTTAGTATTTATTTGCTCTTTAATCTAATTGGCACACCCATTATGGCCAAAGGCGCGGACCGCTACGGCCGCCGTAACGTCTATATTCTCGATATAGGCTTGTTCGTCATGGGAACGCTGATCGCGGGGCTCGCGCCTTCTTTCGGTGTAGTCCTGGTGGGACGAGCGTTGCAAGGTTTGGGCTCAGGCGGACTGTTTCCCATCGCGGCCGCTGTGATCGGCGATGTCGTCCCGCCCGAACGTCGCGGGCGCACCCTCGGCCTCATCGGCGCGACGTTCGGCGTCGCGTTCCTCATCGGACCCATCTTGGGGGGTATCCTTCTCTTCCTCGGTGGCTGGCGGCTTATCTTCATGGCTGTGGTCCCCATGGCGGGGGTACTCATTCCGTGGGCTTGGCATGTCATCCCAAATACGCGCGTGCCGCAACAGGCCCCGTTCGATTGGATTGGTACGTTGCTCTTGAGCGCGGCTTTGGTCGCCCTCGCATATGGCGTTAACCAGGTCGAAGCACAACAAGGCTTGCGCGCGCTTTTCGCAGCCCATACAGGTGGATTCGTCGCCCTAGGCCTAGGTTTGATGGGTCTCCTCCTCGCCTGGGAACACCGGGTACCGGACCCTATCCTGCCCTGGGATGTGGCCCGTTCCTGGCGCGCGCTACTCGCGCTTATCCTTACCTTCGGCGCGGGATTCATAGAGGGCGGCATGATGTTCATCCCTACTTTAGCTGTAGAAGCCTTTCATATAAGCGAGCATCAAGCCAGCTTCCGAATGATCCCTTTGGCCTTTGCATTAGGCGTAGGTGCACCTTTGTTCGGTCGGATGCTGGACGCGCGCGGGCCTCGTACAGTGCTTTTGATCGGTACCGGGCTCTCGGCGATAGGTCTAGCTGTATTGGGTCTCTTGCCGATGTCATGGGTCGCGTTTTATGCGGGCTTGATCGCGGTAGGCTTGGGACTCTCCGCGCTGTTAGGTGCGCCTATTCGTTATATTATGCTTCAAGAGGCACGCCTTGATGAACGCGCCTCCGCCCAGGCGCTGATCTCTTTGGTTACCAAGATCGGGCACCTCCTCTCGGGCGCGTTTGTGGGAGCTATGGCGGCTAGCTTCGGGGGCGGCATTCTAGGCTATCAGCGCGCGTACCAGGGTTTGCTTTTGCTCGCGGCTGTCCTGGTTGTACTCGCGGCGCGAGTGCCACCACGGCCCCAGACTGCGAAGGAAGATGTCACGAATTTCGCATAAGAAATTTGTAAAAATTTCCACGCACAAGGCAGACCATTTGGCGTACCTTTGTATAATAAAAATGACACGGGGCCGCGCGTAACGTCATTGGTTTTAAGACGGTTGCTGGATTGAGTGAAAGGAGGAGCTATGCGGAAAGGGGATATTGTAGTCGTTACGGAACAGGACTTTGACACCGAGGTGTTGCAATATTCGCGGCAACGCCCGGTGGTGGTGGACTTTTGGGCTCCCTGGTGCGGCCCCTGCCGCATCTTGGGACCGCTGTTGGAGCGTCTGGCTCAAGAAGCCGACGGCGCCTTTCGCCTGGCGAAGGTGAACGTGGATGAGAACCCCACCCTGGCTATGCGTTATGGCGTGCGGGGCATCCCCACGGTCAAAGGATTCGTCAACGGCCAAGTGGTGGGCGAATTTATGGGAGCCTTGCCCGAAGGACAAGTGCGCGCGTTCTTACGTAAGCTCGCGCCCTCGCCCTTAGACCTGGCGCTGGAGAAAGCGGATAGTTTGTTGCAGATGCACGATTGGGAAGGAGCAGAAGCGGTGTATCGGGATGTATTAGAGCAGGCGCCGGAGTTGACCCATGCACGGTTGGGCTTAGCCAAGGCGCTGTTAATGCGCGGTCGAGCGCGGGAGGCGCTGTCGTTGTTGCGCCACTTCCCCGCGAGCCGTGAGTACCAGGCCGCGCAGACGTTGTTGCCCTTGGCTGAGGCCTTAGTTTGGGCTGAGAGCCATCCTGCGGGCGAGAGCGACGACCCGCTGGAGGCTATGTACCGCCGGGCTTTAGACCTCATTCGCCGTGGCAACCTCGAAGCCGCGATGGATGGGCTCATTGAAATCATCCGGCGGGATAAACATTGGAACAACGACATGCCGCGGAAGGTCTTGCTTGGACTCTTTGAGATTCTAGGGCAAAATCATCCGCTCACGCGGCAATATCGTCGCGAGCTTTCTATGGCGCTGTTCTAGCGTCGTACCCTGTCAAACCGGCGTGCAAGCCGCGCCAGCCGCGCCTCGTCTTGAGGCGCGGCTTTTTGTTTCAAAATGGTACAATCAGGCCCACACGGAACCTGGCTAGCAAGGGTGGAGGCATCCACTTTTACGAGGAGGCAAGGATGTGGGATACTCCTGAAGGGTTCCGCTCGGGCTTTGTGGCTGTGGCGGGTCGGCCCAATGTAGGTAAATCCACCTTGATCAACGCGCTGCTAGGGCAAAAAGTCGCGGCCGTCTCGCCCAAACCCCAAACCACCCGGCGGCGCCAATTGGGCATTTTGACCACTGAGCAAGGGCAAATTATCTTTATCGACACGCCCGGCATTCATCGACCTTTGCACAAGCTAGGGCACTCCCTCAACTACGAAGCCGAGCAAGCTTTAGAAGAAGCTGATGTAGTGCTCTTTATGGTCGACGCGAGCCAGTGGCCTGGGCCCGAGGATCAAATGGTCGCGGAAAATATCCAACGCCTCGCACCCAGCACGCCCGTGCTCCTGGCTCTGAACAAGGCCGATTTGGTCGAACCAAGCGCCCGCCCCGCGCGGGAAGAACGCTACCACGCGCTCTTGCCGCGTGCCGAGACGCTTTGGATCTCCGCTCTCACCGGCGAGAATCTTGACGCGCTTCGAACCCGGCTGCTCGAGTTATTGCCTGAGGGTCCGCCGTATTACGACCCCGATCAAATCACCGACCTCTACGAGCGCGACATCGCGGCAGACCTCATCCGTGAGGCCGCGCTGCTACACTTGCGGGACGAGGTGCCCCACAGCATCGCAGTGCGCATTGATGAATACAAAGAACGAGGCGAAACCGGTGCGTATATCGCGGCGACTTTGTTCGTTGAACGGGAATCGCAAAAGGGCATTGTGATCGGCAAAGGTGGTAGTATGTTGAAAAAGATCGGGACTACGGCACGGCAGGCCATTGAGGCCATGAGCGGACGCAAAGTTTTCCTGGATTTGCGGGTAAAAGTACGCAAAAATTGGCGTAATGACGAGGCAATACTCCGGCAATTCGGGTTTGCTCTGCCCCCCAAGGGCAAAAAGACCCGACGACGCCGATAGGGAGGCGCACCATGGCTGGTCGCCTGAGCCGGCGAGACGTGCTCAAACTCGCCCTGGCCGCGTTAGGAGGTGTGGCTTGGCGGCGTTTGCCCGCGTGGGTGCGCAGCCGTATGCCTCTCGCGTATACCTTCCCCGAGGCCGAACGCCTGGGGCGCAACGCGACCGGGGGGCGCATTGAGGTGTACGCCCGCCCCGACGCGACCACTTCACCTATCGGTTACTTATTCGAAGACGCGGTTGTGCCCTGGCTGCGTGAAGTTACGGGTTACCATCCTTATCGCATCAGCCAGCGGTTCGTAGACACAGGTGAAGGCTACATTTGGGCTCCTTATCTGCAGCCCGTGCGCCATCAACCGAACAAGCCCCTGACCCAGTTGCCCACCTACGGCGACAAGCCAGGTATGTGGGTTGAGGTTACCGTACCCTTCGTTGACATCTTCTTGGCCAATCCGCCCGCGCGTTCTCCGTGGTTGGAACACACTCAATACCCGCGGCTGTACTATAGCCAAGTAATGTGGGTTGACAGCCGTCGCGAGGACGACCAGGGACAGGTGTGGTACCACGTTACCGAACGTTATGGGTCCTACGGCGATACCTTCTGGGCACGCGCAGAAGCCTTTCGCCCCATTACGCCCGACGAGCTGGAGCCTATCTCGCCCGAGGTGGAGAACAAACGCATCGTGGTCGATGTAACTTATCAAACCATGTCGTGCTATGAGGGCGAGACAGAGGTGTACTTCTGCCGCGTGTCCACCGGAGCCAAATTCGACGCGTACGGCAATCCCACAGATAAATGGGCCACTCCCTTAGGCAGCCATCCGATTTGGCGCAAGCTGGTCTCGGTGCATATGAGCGGCGGGACGACGGGCGGCGGCTATGACCTGCCCGGCATTGGCTGGACGATGCTCTTTGTCGGCGAAGGGGTCGCGCTACACAGCACGTTTTGGCACAACAACTTTGGGGTGCCCATGTCCCATGGATGTGTGAACATGCGACCTGAGGACGCGAAATGGGTCTTTCGCTGGACGCAACCGATTGTGCCGTACGAGCCCGGCGACAAAACTGTACAAATGCCTGGTGGCACAATCGTCCAGGTGATTGAAGTGTGACACCGGACTAGAGCATGCCGCATCCAAACCAAAAGGAAGTCGAACTCACCCCCCAAGGAGGACGAAACATGGATGCATCGAACGTGGGCCTGTGGATGGCGTTCTGGGCCGGTCTGGCGTCCTTCGTCACCCCTTGTGTGCTACCCTTAGTTCCGGCCTACGTGAGCTACCTCACAGGCCGTTCCTTAGGTCTAGGCGATGTGCCTTCAAGACGGGCCCGTTTGTACGCATTGAGCCACGGTCTGGCGTTTATCTTGGGTTTTAGCCTGGTCTTTATTGGCTTGGGCTTGGCGACGTCGCTTATTGGGCAGCTGCTGTTTAATATTCGATTTTACCTTTCCCGCATTGGCGGGCTGATCGTGATTCTTTTCGGCTTGCACATGACGGGTTTGGTGCGTATTCCCTTCTTGGCTTACGACATTCGTTATGAGGCGGATGAGCTACTTGAAGACAAAAGTGGCTACTTGGCCTCATTTTTACTGGGGGTGTTTTTCTCCGCGGGTTGGTCGCCATGCGTGGGGCCTATCTTGGGTGCGATCCTTACCTATACTTTGCAAGGCGGTTCGAATTGGGTCGGCGCCCAGCTCCTCGCAGCCTACTCTGCCGGGCTGGCTGTACCTTTCCTCGCGGCCGCGTGGAGCGTGGATTGGGTGACAATGGTACTAACCAAGTACCGTAAAGTTACCCACTATGTGGAAATCGCCATGGGTGTCGTTCTCATTTTTGTCGGCATCTTGCTCACCATGGGGACCTTGGAGCGGCTATCGTCGGTGCAGACCTTCGGCGACCTTATCCGCATCTTGATCCCATGAGCCCTTTTCGCAGGTGGGTTGTCGTACGAGAGGAGCGGGACCATGCAGCAGCGCGCGTCGTGGCGGGCCTTATTGCGAGGCGTTGGCTTGGCCGTGCTCATGATTGGGCTGGGTTTCGTGGCCAGCTGGCTGTTACGCGCACAACGTCAGGTTCGGGTCGGTCGCGCGGCCCCAGACTTCACTCTGCCCGCCCTCAACGGCGGCACCATTTCCCTACAAGACTACCGCGGGCGCGTGGTGCTGCTCAACTTTTGGGCCACGTGGTGCACGCCATGTAGAGAGGAAATGCCCTTGCTTGACGCTGTGCATCGCGAATATGGACCTGAGGTCGTGGTATTGGCCATCAACGTAGGCGAGTCGGCCGACGAGGTCCAACGCTTCGTCATGGCACATAACTTACAGCTCCCCATCGCCTTAGACGAGGATATGCATCTCAGCCAACGGTACGGCGTACGCGGGTACCCAACGACGTTCATCATTGATCCTCAGGGCAACATCGCGGCTATCCACCCTGGCGTCCTCACGCGCGAGGACATCTTGAGCTATTTGCAACGCTTGGGTTTGGTTCGGCCGTGAGGGCTCTCAGATTCGTTGTAGGAAGGCCCACACGCCCGGGCTCAGGATCGGATGAGCTCGGGCGTCTTCCTCTCTTTCCCGAAAACAGGAGGGCGCGCAATGACTGACCTAGTCGTGACGGTCTATTATCACCCCGAGGACCCACATGCCCGCGAGGTACTAACTTGGTTAGAGGACCTAGCCCCGCGCTATCGCGCCCGCGTGGTACGGATGGACCTCGGTCAATATCCGCGTTTGGCCCATCGGTTGGGTACGCGGGTTCAAGTAGAAGTTGGACGCTATCGCCTCGCAGCGCCTATTGATCAACGCCGTCTCGAAGTAACGCTGGCCGCTGCGCGCGAGGGACAAGATTTTCGGGCAGAGCTTTTAGGTCACAAAGCCGTAGCCTCGACCAAAATTCCACTAGGTGACCGCATCTTCTTTTGGGT
Source organism: Chloroflexota bacterium (assembly GCA_013153135.1). Classification (GTDB taxonomy): domain Bacteria; phylum Chloroflexota; class Anaerolineae; order Anaerolineales; family DRMV01; genus JAADEN01. Next base: position 1,243 of record JAADFA010000008.1, on the reverse strand, counting down.
TTCCAAGCATTTCCTCACAGGTTTCTTGCTTTTTATGGGCTTGTTTGTAACGCTGCCCTTTCTCGCACCAGTGTTGATGCATCTAGGTTGGGAAGGACCTGCGCGTGCGATTTACAAGGCATATAGCATCACCTGTCATCAACTCGCGTTCCGATCTTGGTTTCTCTTTGGCGATCAGCCTGCGTATCCGCGCGCCGCGGCTCACGTTAAGGGTTGGCGTACGTTTGGCGAGGTCACCGGCTTGGATGAGCAAGATCTATGGACAGCGCGCGCGTATATCGGCGACGAAGAGGTGGGGTACAAAGTCGCCATTTGTCAGCGGGATATCGCGTTGTGGGGAATGTTCTTCTTATTCACATTGGTGTACTGGCTCCTCAAGCGTCGCGGACGCCGCATCCGGCCCCTCAAATGGTACTGGTGGGCCTTGGCAGCAGTGCCCATTGGGCTAGACGGCCTTAGTCAACTGTTAAGCCAAATTCCGGGCTCTTTTATTCCTTACCGTGAGAGCACGCCGTTCCTGCGCACTCTCACGGGCGCCATTTTCGGATTGGCCACCGCGTGGTTCATGGTGCCGCAGATGGATGAGAGCATGGATGAAGCATACCGGCTGTTACTCAAGCAATATCCGAGCCTGGCACAGCGCAAGCATGAGGGAGAAGGGAGGTAGGTAAGCAAGAAGTTGGAGGTTGGAAGTTGGTGGTTGGAGGTTGGCGATAAAGTCGGTAGTCGGCAGTCGGCCGTAGGGGCGCACTGCCGTGCGCCCAGAGCAGGGAGCGGATAGCAAGCAGTCGGCAGTCGCCAGACAAGCCAACTTCCAACCTCAAACATCCAACTTCTTGCTGCCCGCTCCCCCGCTCCCTGCCCCCTGCTTACTTGCCATCTTCCAACCACCAACCACCAACTTCTTGCTTTCTTTCTCCCCGCTCCCCGCCCTCCTACCGACTACCGACTACCGACTGGTATACTATCCTCATGTCCAAACCCAAATCCTACCCCGTGCGTGAAATCGTGTCCTTCGCCCTCAAGGCCCTCGGGGCCGTGGGCGTACCCGGCGCGTCTGTGGCCGCGGAGGCCGTGGACGCGACCGCGGATTGGCTCGACCGGCGCCGCGCGTGGGACGACTTGCGCGCAGCCCTGCAGCAGGCCGAAGACCGCTTTCGAGAGCTGGCCTACGCGCGCGGCTGGGGGGACCTGGCTGACGCAATCCTGCAACTGCCCATACACGACCTGCCCACCTTTGAAG
>JAADFA010000131.1 GCA_013153135.1 Chloroflexota bacterium | reverse complement strand
CGCCACGGGCTTCCAGCCCGCGGCGAGTTGCCATAAAATTGCGCGCGAGCTGGCAGGCTCAGCGCGCGGGGCATGGAGCGGCGAGGATAGCGGGCGGGTTTCGCCGCCCGCGGCATGGGCGGCTACGAGATTTGCCTGCACCTCCCAGGCGGGGTGCAGGCCAAGCATACGTCCGCTAAGGGCGGATGCCGAGCCATCACCGTCCCCAAGCCACACGCAGATACACCCCTTGCCACGGGCGCGGAGCATTTGTGCCCGTGGCGGTCAAAACCCGTTCACGCGCTATGGGCGTCTTCAACCAACCAAGGGCCCAGGCGGCGCCGTAGATCCGCCTCCAGCCGATCCAACAAGCGCTCAGCTTGCTCCGGCGTTGCCGCGCGCGCGGTGAGGCGTAACAGCACCCGATCAGGCCGCGCGGCCAAACCCAAGCGCGGGTTCTCCTGGGCTTCGAGGTCCGCAACGCGCGCGTCCACCTCGGCCTCGACCAGGCCCCGGACCACCAAATGGCGCGTACGTACGACGCCAGCATCAGGGAAACGCGCGCGCAGCAGAGGCAATCCATGAGCCAAAAACATGCGCTCCATTTCGCGAGGCACGCCGGGCAAAGCCATCACCAGCCCGCGCTCGGTTTCCACGACGAAACCGGGCGCGGTACCTACCTCGTTGGGCAAGAGCTGCGCACCTGCGGGCACATAGGCCTGACGTCGCGCGTTCTCGTTCATTGGGCAACCGCGCGCGGCGTAGCGCGCCTGCACCATGGCCCACGCCTCAGGCGAAAAGACCAGTTCGCGGCCCATGGCCTGGGCCAAGCCCTGCCGAGTTGGGTCATCCACCGTAGGCCCCAGGCCGCCCGTAGTGACCACCACGTGGCTACGCGCCAGGGCCTCGGCCACGGCCTGCGCGATGTCCTCCACTTGGTCCGGGATAGTGGTGTGACGGCGCACGTCTAAGCCGATATCCCGTAAATGACGGGCAAGGAACGCGGAATTGGTATCAACCGTGTCACCAGCGACCAGCTCTGAGCCAATAGCGATAATTTCCGCGCGTGGGGGAACGTGATTCATAAGACGCCTCCTCGGGGCTCCATTATAATCCCCCAAACGAGGAGGACCGCGATGCGAACCAGGTCATGGGGAGAACGTGGGGCTGAGGTGTTGTGGGCCCTGGTGCTGGTCAGCCTGCCCGTGACGAGCTTCCGCTATTACCCACGTGTTTTTGGCGCGATGGTGCGCCCGTTGGCCTTTGTGCCGCTACTCATGTTCTTGGGCTGGCAGGTGATACGATGGCGACGCGGGCACACGGCGTTGCCTCGGCGAGGTTGGGCCCTGTGGCTGCCATGGGGCCTGTGGTTAGCCTGGGCCTTGGTTACAACAGGGGCCGCGCTCGCGCGTGGAGGACCCGCTCCTTATTTAGGCACAGATTATCCAGCCCGGGCACTGCGCGCGTGGGTAAGTGTCGCCGTTGGGCAGGCCTTCTTTCTGGGCGGGCTATGGGCCCACGCGCGCGCGGATGACGCAAGCTTGCGGCGCACGTTACGCTGGCTCTTGCTGGGCTTCGCGCTCACGGCGATGTGGGGAAGCCTGCAGACGCTGGCGGTGGTGACGCACTGGAAAGACCTGGCACGCGTGCTGGATAACCTTCAGGGCCTGATCTCCGTGCGCGGTTGGGGGGATCACCGTCGCATCCAGGGGCTCGCGTTCGAGCCTTCATGGTTCGCGGACCAGCTTACGCGGCTTTACTTGCCCTGGCTCGTCGCGTGGTGGTGGAGTGGGTATCGCTGGGGTGCGCGACGCTGGGCCGGAATCGGGGTCGCACTGGTGTTCGGACTGCTTTTTTGGACGTATTCCCGGACGGGATTGCTTACAGCCATAGCGGTCCTGGGGCTGGTGGGGGGTATAGCCCTGCTACGCGCGTGGAGCACGGGCCATCAGATTGCCGCTCGCGAGTTGGGGCGGCGGTTGTGGTTCGGTGTCATCGCGCTACTCGCTATTGGCGGATTGGCCGTGTTCGCGAATCAGCGTCACGACTACGTACGCGTCTTGCTCAACGTGCCGCGCGACAAACCCCTCATTTACTATTTCGTCAACATCCGTGCCGGTCCACGGCTTGCCTACGCGTGGGCTGGAGCGGTTATCTACGCTCAACACCCATGGCTTGGCGTGGGCCTTGGGGGCACGCCTTTGTACATGGAAGCCGCGCTCCCAGAGTGGTCCCGCACCATTTTGTGGGAAATCGCGCGCGTCACGAGCCCCCAGCACCGGACCCTGCTCAACCCCAAAAATTTGTATGTGCGCGCGCTTGCGGAAACGGGAACGCTGGGGGGTATTTTGGTGGTGCTCTTTGTGAGCCTTTGGCTCGCCGCGAGTGGACGGTATCTGTGGCAAGCCAAAGATGCTCGCGAGCGGCTTATTGGTCTTGCCGCGCTATGGGCCGGCCTTGCAACCGCGGTCGTGTGGAGCTCCCTCGATAGCCTTGCCCTGCCGAACTTCTGGCTGAATGCGGGCATCCTTGCGGCGTACCTGGAGGCCAGCCTAACCCAGCAGTCGCGGCAGGTCCAGAGCCGCTAACGAAAGCGGTTTGTGAGAGATTTGCGTTGTGCCTTTTCCAGGATGGCTACACGCACTTATCGCCAACTTAGCTCATAACTACACGAAACCCACCGATCTGCCCATGCCCTGGCCCACATGCCCCGCGCCCCCGACCCAGCCCGCCGCTAACCTTGCCTTACCCGTCCAACCGAAAACCAATCAACGGCACCAACATTTCGTCCCGATGGAAGCCCGCGTGTCGACCTTGCATATCGTTTTCCTTGGGAGCCCACCACAAATACGCGTCGCCTCGCGGAATCGCCACCCACTCTCCAATCCGATCTCGCAAGTACGGATGCGGTCGGCCCGGTCCAAAGAGGCGGTGGTTGATCACGTCCCAAGCAGGAACCAGCCGGAAACGATCCGGCCAAACTTCACTGAAATATCCTTTCATCGCGCTTACCCGACCGGGCCGCGGGTACAAATACACCAAACGGTTCTCACCGGTGGGCGGCAGGTACAAGGTGCGCGTTAGCCGGGGATGATGCTGCACGTCGTAATCTGGATTGGGCGGTGTCGCGATTTGACCATGATCGGCCACCACCAGGAACACCGTGCCCTCTCGGGCCTCTGAGGACAAAGCCTGCCAGAAAAATCGCTCCCACGACCACACCATGGCCTCGATCTCCGCAAACACGCGTGGGTCCCGAGGCCCATAACGATGGCTAAAGCCATCCACCGCGCCCCAATAGATCCAAATAAATTGACGTTCGCCTGCGGGTGGCCGTTGCTCAAGGAACGCGCGCAGCGCGACCCAAAGATCGGGCAGCGTGCCGAAGGTCTTGACTTCGGCCTCTTGGAAGAGCATAGCCGACAGGCCCGAATTCGCAATACTGTAGTGTTGAAACGCGTAGGCCTGCACGCCGTGGGGCTTCAAATGCACCCCCAGGGGGATATGGGGCAAAAAGGTTTTGGGATCAAAGCCCGCGTGCCGCAGCGAGCCCGGGCCCCCGGATTGATAAAACGCGGGGCTGTGCAAAATCATGTTCGCGATAAGGCCATATTCCTTGAGCCACATTTCATACGCCGTAATGCCATGCTCCGCGGCCGAGCGACCTGTCCACAGGCTGGTCAAAGCCGCGGCCGTGGTGCTGGGTGCGATGGACGTCAGCACCGTAAGGATCCCGCGCTCCAGGGCCGGGCGCAGCCAAGGCTCCAACAGGCCGCGCGCTCGCGCGGCCTGGAAGAGGGTCCAGCCGAAGCCGTCCACCAAGAACAAGATAATGCGTTGCACGGTATCGCCCCATGCCGCGCGCGCGTCTTGGTGCAACGGGGGCGCGACCCCAATGGGCGGCGCGCCCAAAGCCTGGGCGATACTGGTGGGCAAGTTGAGAATGCTATAGCCGCCATAGTGCGGCGGCACCTGATCCGCATCCCACTCAACAAACCCAAAGCGCGGTTTGGCTAAAACTTCCAGATATTGCGCGCTCAAATCTGGCATGGGCGCACCTCCCACGACCGCAGCAAGGTGTGCCGCGGTGATTTTGATTTTAAATGAATGGGGCGGAACCCAACCGGCGGGCCCCGCCCTCAAGAGGTCACTCATGCAATGGCACGGCGGATCATACGGCGCAACACGGTATGCAAGATGCCTCCGTTGCGATAGTACTCCACTTCCACCGGCGTGTCCAGGCGTGCCAGCACGGGGAAGGTAACTGATGAACCATCCTCCCGCACCGCGCGCACGGTCACGGTCGCGCCAGGCTTCAAGTCGTCGCTCAGGCCCTCAATGAAGAAGGTCTCCCGCCCTGTGAGGCCCAAGCGCTCCAGGTTATCACCGGGCTGGAACTGCAAAGGAAGCACGCCCATACCCACCAGGTTTGAGCGATGGATGCGTTCGAAGGACTCCGCGATGACCGCGCGAACACCGAGGAGCGCGGGGCCCTTAGCAGCCCAATCCCGGCTGGATCCCGTTCCATACTCTTTGCCCGCGAGCACGACCAAAGGCACGCCTTCCGCCTTATAGCGCATAGCCGCGTCGAAAATGGTCATAAGTTCGCCATCCGGTAGATGAATGGTCCACCAACCCTCTTTCCCTGGCACCAGGCGGTTGCGCAGGCGCACGTTGGCGAAGGTGCCACGCATCATCACTTCATGATTCCCGCGCCGCGCGCCATAGGTGTTGAATTCACTAGGCGGCACACCTTTGCTAATGAGGTACTGACCCGCCGGGCTCTCAGGCGGGATTGGGCCCGCGGGTGAGATGTGATCCGTGGTTACCGAATCACCCAGGACCACCAACGCGCGCGCGCCGCGGATATCGTGGATACCGGGTGGTTCAAGGCTGAAGGGCTTGAAGAACGGCGGCTCCTGGATATAAGTCGAATCCGGGTCCCAGGGGAAGAGCGGCTCGTCCGACGCGGGGAGCTGCTCCCACAACTCGGTACCCTGGAAGACATCCTTATATTTCTCTCGGAAGAGCTCGGGCGAGATATATTTGGCCATGATCTCGCGGATCTCGTCCGAAGTGGGCCAGATGTCTCGCAGGTACACGGGTTGGCCTTGCGGGTCGTAGCCCAGGGGCTCGTTGATCAGGTCGATATCCACTGTGCCCGCGATCGCGTAGGCAACCACCAAAGGCGGGGCCATGAGGTAATGAGCCTGGACCAAGGGGTGCACCCGGCCTTCAAAGTTGCGGTTCCCCGAGCTGACCGCCGCGACCACCAAATCGCCCTCGACGATGGCCTGGGCCACGGCCGGGGGCAAGGGGCCCGAGTTGCCGATGCACGTAGTGCAGCCATACCCAACGACATAGAAGTTGAGCTTGGCCAGGTCCTCCAGCAAGCCAGCCTTGCGTAGATACTCTGTCACAACGCGAGAGCCAGGGGCCAAGCTAGTTTTGACATAGGGCTTGACTTTAAGGCCACGCTGGGCAGCCTTGCGCGCGACCAGGCCCGCCGCGATCATTACGGACGGATTGGATGTATTGGTGCATGACGTAATGGCCGCGATGACTACTGAGCCATGCGTCAACGTTTCGGTTGTGTCGCCCAGTTGCACAGGCACGCGGCGGTCCAGATCTTCCTTTTTAAGACCAAAGCCATGCAGCCCTCGCGGCGCGGTTAGCGCGATCCGGAAGGCTTTCTTGGCGTCCGCGAGGTCGATGGAGTCTTGCGGCCGCTTGGGCCCCGCGATGGTCGGCCGAACCGTGCTCAGATCGAGCTCCAAGGTGTCGGTGTAGTCGGGATCGGGCGTCTCGGGCGTACGGAAGAGGCCCTGGGCTTTGGTATAGCGCTCGACCCGCTCAATGAGCTCTTCGGAGCGGCCCGTCAGGCGCAGGTAATCCAAAGTCGCCTGATCCACAGGGAAGAAACCCATGGTAGCGCCGTATTCGGGAGCCATGTTCGCGATGGTCGCGCGGTCGGGCAGGCTGAGCGCGGCTAAACCCGGGCCGTAGAATTCGACAAACTTGCCCACCACGCCCTTCTCGCGCAACATGCGGGTAATGGTCAACACCAAATCTGTCGCGGTCGCGCCCTCGGGCAATTCGCCGTAGAGTTTAAAACCAATGACATCGGGCATGAGCATGTAAATGGGTTGGCCGAGCATCGCGGCCTCCGCTTCGATGCCGCCCACGCCCCAGCCAACGACGCCCAAACCGTTCACCATGGTGGTGTGCGAATCCGTCCCCACCAGGGTATCGGGGAACGCGACCCGCTCGCCGTCGATCTCGCGGGCCATGACCACTTGAGCCAAATATTCAATGTTTACTTGGTGGATAATGCCCTTTCCCGGGGGCACCACCCGTAACCCGCGGAAAGCCTTCTGGCCCCATTTGAGAAAGGTGTACCGTTCTCGATTGCGGCGGAATTCCATTTCCATGTTGCGCTGCAGGGCATCGGGGAGGGCAAAAAAGTCCACTTGAATAGAGTGATCAATGATGAGGTCCGCAGGTACGAGAGGGTTAACCTCAGTTGGGTCGCCACCCGCGCGGTGCATGGCCGAGCGCATAGCCGCGAAGTCGACCACCGCGGGCACGCCGGTGAAGTCTTGCATCACCACCCGCGCGGGGACATAGGGGATGGTCGGCCGCGGGCCTTGAGGCTTCCACGCGGCCAGGTTGGCGACGTCCTCCTCAGTCACTTCCACGCCATTGGCATTGCGCAAGGCGTTCTCAAGCAACACGCGGATGGAAAACGGCAGGCGGTCCAACGAAGGCAGTAAGCCAGCTCGCTCCAACGCCTCCAGGCGATACATAACGTAATCGCCGTGGGAGGTGGTCAGGGTCGCACGAGCATCAGCGAAGGGGTGGGTCATTGTTCCATCTCCCAAAAGCGTAAATTCACATCCTCCACACGTCGTTGGAATTATACCGCAAGGCCTACAAGCCCTACCTCGACTCAGGGTGCAGGCAAATCTCATAGCCGCCCATGCCGCGTGCGGCGGAACCTGCCCGCTAAAATGGTGCGGCGCGCCCTACGCGTTGGGCCGGATGATTCGCGCGCAATGTTATGCCAACAAGCCGCACCCATCGCGGTTCCAGGCCAGGAAGGCGAAACGTGGCACGCCTCGCTGACCGAGCCCGCGGACGGCGCGATCCTGGCTCTTTGACCAACCAACGACCTATCGCTTAACAGCGACTATCCCGCCGAGGTCAGCTATTAAAGGGGCTGAGCGCTCGCGCGTGCGCCTGGGGTGCAGGCAAATCTCGTAGAAGCCCATGCCGCGGGCGGCT
>JAADFA010000105.1 GCA_013153135.1 Chloroflexota bacterium | reverse complement strand
TGCAGGAGATGCAACGTATACCGTGGTCGCGGTTGGCCGGGATGCGGGTGAGCGAGGTGGAGGCCTTGCTCCTGGGAGCCGGCGAGCCCCCACGAGGGACGCCCCTGCCCAGCAGCACACCACGGCCATAGGAGAAGCATCGGGGCCGAGGGGCAGAAGCCCCTCGGCCCAACCCCGCGCCCAGCGGACGCGGCTGCACCGCGCGCGAACCGGGGCCGCAAAAGATGGTATAATCTTCATACGTCAGATCCTTGGACAGCCCTGCCATGCCGCTAGCGCCATTGTTAGGGAGGTGACAACATGTTTACGTTACACCTTGAAACAGACATACATCAGCAGTGTCCCTTTTGGTTTACAAAGACAGATTCGAAGCTTCTCTGTAACTATTTGTTCTTCGAGCATCTATGGCAAACTGGGAATGACCCAGACGTTATCGGAATGCTGAAGGAGCACTTCGGCCTTGACATAAGCCCACTTTTGAAAGTGGCTTCAGAAGACCTCAGCCTGGAAGATTGGCTCGCCGAAGGCTATGGAGATGAAGCGGAATGGCGCAAGCAAATGGAAATTAACCAGGCGGCTTGGCAGCCTCCTCAAGCGTTGATTCAATCTCTTCGAGCTTTCCTTCAAGCTTTGGATAGCGAGCCAGATGTTTTCGAGAAACTTGGTATTTCGGACGCGTATTTTGTAGAAGGATACTTCAAGCAGGACCTCATTGATCTGCTTCGCATGGCAGAGTGGGCACAAAATGCCGGTGCCAGGCGAGTACGTTTCGTCATGGGTTAAGGGAGATTGCAGGATTCAGGCAAATTTTGCTGAAGTTGAATCCCATCCCGCGGGCGGCAGAACCTGCTTGCTACAAATTTGCCGCAATATGCTCCTATATTAAGCTGGATAATTCGTGTACAATTTTATACTCGGCCGCGGGCTTCCAGCCTGCGACTCAAGGCGCGTTGGGCCTAGCTCAACCGCGACTGCTCCTTTCGTCTAGCCGCGCAACTACGACATTGCTACAACCTTTGCGTGGTGCACCCTAGAGGAACGCGCTACGCGCGAAGTAGAGAGGGTTATGGTAAAATAAAGCAACCTGCATCCTCTTTTACTGTATACTGCCCCCAAACCCCGCCTGCCCACGCGGGGTTTCTGTTGGATGGGGCCCAACCATTTCCCAGGGAAGGAGGTTTCGTGAGCGAGCAAACGGGCGATCTGCGGTACGACGCATCGGCCATTCAAGTGCTCGAGGGCCTCGAAGCCGTGCGCCGTCGCCCCGGCATGTACGTGGGCGGCACGGATATCCGCGCTCTGCACCACCTGGTCTACGAAGTGGTTGACAACTCCATCGACGAAGCCCTGGCCGGCGCGTGCGACCGGATCAACATCACCATCCACCCCGACAGCAGCGTCACGGTCGAAGACAACGGCCGGGGCATCCCCGTGGATATCCATCCGCAAACGGGTCGGCCCGCGCTGGAAGTGGTCATGACCACCCTGCACGCGGGCGCGAAATTCGGCGGTGGCGGCTATAAAGTATCCGGCGGGTTGCACGGCGTGGGCGTATCCGCGGTTAACGCGCTCTCCGAATGGTGCGAGGTCGTGGTCAAACGGGGCGGCAAAATCTATCGGCAACGCTACGAACGAGGCCGCCCCGTTACCCCAGTGGAGGTTATCGGAACCACGGACCCCAATGATACGGGCACGCGCACGACTTTCAAATTCGACCGCGAAATTTTTGGCGATATTGATTACAAATTTGACGTGCTCGCGCAACGCTTCCGCGAGATGGCCTTCGTCACCCGAGGCGTGTGGATCCAATTCGTCGATGAGCGCGTGGGCCGCGAAGTCAACTTTTACTTCGAGGGCGGTATTGTTTCCTTTGTACGTTACCTCAACCGCCACCGCAAGCCGTTGCACCCCGTGATTTATGCGGAACGCACCATCGACGGGGTAACGGTGGAAGTGGCCATCCAGTACACCGATGCGTACACCGAATCCGTATACGCCTTTGCCAACACCATCCACACCGTAGACGGTGGCACGCACCTCACCGGCCTGCGTACAGCCATCACCCGCACCCTCAACGAATACGCACGCAAACACGGTTTCCTCAAAGACTCGGACCCCAACTTCAGCGGCGAGGATACGCGCGAAGGCTTGACCGCGGTGGTCAGCATCAAGCACCCCGATCCCCAATTCGAGAGCCAGACCAAAGTCAAACTCATGAATCCCGAGGTGCAAACCTATGTGCAGCAGGTCACCGCGGAGGCCTTGAGCACCTTTTTGGAAGAAAACCCCTCGGCCGCTCGCGCGATCATCCAAAAATGCTTGACGGCCGCCCGCGCGCGTGCCGCCGCGCGCAAGGCGCGCGATCTGGTCATCCGCAAGTCGGCCCTGGAAAGCATGACCCTGCCGGGCAAGCTGGCCGACTGTTCGGAGCGCGACCCTGCCAAGACCGAGCTATATATCGTCGAGGGCATCTCGGCCGGAGGCTCGGCCAAGCAGGGCCGCGATCGGCACTTCCAGGCCGTTTTGCCCCTGCGCGGCAAAATCCTCAACACCGAGCGCGCACGACTGGACAAAATCCTTTCCAACAACGAGATCAAGGCCCTCATCGCCGCGCTGGGCACAGGCATTGGCGATCAGTTCAACCTGGACAACCTGCGCTACGGACGGGTAATCATCATGAGCGTAGATGCGGCCGAATGGACGTTGATTCGTGAGCGGCCCACAGGGTGGGTACGCGCGGTCCAAATCGGACCATTTATCGAAAACCTGCTCGCGCAAGGCGAGGACGCCGACATCCAGCGCTATGAGGTGCTGGCCATCGACACCGAAGCCAAACGCTCCGCGTTCCTGCCCTTACGCCGGGTGATCCGGCACACGCTGGACGAACCTTTGTATGAGCTGCGCACCGCGTACGGTCGCTGGGTGCGGGTGACAGCCAGTCACAGCGTGTTTGTGTGGCATCGGGGCGTGTTCCAGATCAAACGAGGGGATGAGATCAAGCCCGGGGACTTGCTCATTGTCCCGCGGCAATTGGGACCCTGGGCCCTAGCTACCCAACCCGCGGCATCACCCTTGCCCTGGAACGAAGCCTTGTTCTTTGTGTTGGGCTTTTTGGTTGCGGATGGCGAATGGACCGAAAACGGCGTTCGGCTCACCCTGCGCCGCCAGGACGCGCGCGTACTCCAGCGCCTGCGGGACGCGATTCACAAAGCTCTAGACCTAGAGCCCTTGGAAGAAACGGTGCGTGGGACCACGCGTGTGTGGCGCCTCGAACGGCCGGGCTTGCGCGAGGCGCTGGTGCAAAGCTTGGCCCTTGACCCCGAACGGCCCCTCAGCGGCGACATTCCCGATAGCGTTTTCAACGCCTCGCCAGACCTACAGCTCGCGTTCCTGCGCGGCTACTTTTTGGGCGATGGCACGATGGCCGTGACCGGGCTCCACGTGAGCACCATGTCAGAGCCCATCGCGGTCAAACTGTTGTACTTGCTGCAGATGCACGGTGTGCTCGCGTCCCTCACGCGGCGGCGCACCTCCAGCGGTCGCATGAGCCATCTCATCGGCATCGCGGCCAAGGATGACCTGCGGCGCTTGCAACGAGTGTGGATGCAACATCCGCGCGCGGCCCAGCTCCTGCGCCGCATTATGGGCCGCGGCCGCGGGGGTATCAACCGTGGGTTTGTTCCCATCAGCGACGACCTGGTCGCTGTGCCGGTGAAGTCCGTGCACCAAGTGCCCGCGACGGACGGCTGGGTCTATGACTTTACTGTGGAACCTGGCGGCAACTTCGTGTGTGGCGCGGGCGGCATCATGGTGCACAATACGGATGCGGACGTTGACGGCAGCCATATCCGTACGCTGCTCCTGACCTTCTTTTATCGCTATATGCAACCTTTGATTGAACAAGGACACTTATATATCGCCCAACCTCCCCTGTATCGCATTGAGTACAAGAAGAAGGTGTACTACGCTTACAGTGACGAGGAAAAGGACCAGATCCTCCAGCGGCTCAAGGCCTCGCCCGACCAGGTACGCATTCAACGTTACAAGGGCCTGGGCGAAATGAACCCGCAACAGCTCTGGGAGACCACCATGGACCCAGAGCGGCGCACCTTGCTGCAAGTGACGGTGGAGGACGCGGCCGAGGCGGACCGCACGTTTGATATGCTCATGGGGCCTGCGGTTGCGCCGCGGCGCAGCTTCATCCAACGCCACGCGCGCGAAGTGCGCAACCTGGACGTCTAAACTGCCCAGGCCCCCACGCGAGGAAATGCCTATGCTCACATGGTGGAAAACCATCGCGCCTTGGCTGCTCTCGCCCGCGGGGTTCTGGTTCGCGGCGTTGGCCTTTTGGCTCTTTAGCTTAGGTTGGCTGGCCCAGTTTCAAGCCAGTGAAGTCACTACCCGAGCACGCAAACAATACCTCAAGTTTGCACTAGTGCTGCTCTTAGCCCGGGCGGCCGTGTTAGGCGTCGCGCTCTATGGCTTGAACACAGCCGCGTGGGAAAAGAGTTGGGTTTGGCGCGCGGCCCAGGGGATCGGGGCCTTCGCGTACCTCCAGCTTTGGCTCCCCTACCGCCGTCCCTTGATCATTGATAATCTGTTGGAAGGCTACCGGGGTATCGTGCTCGTGGGGTTCATCGTGTGGAGCGCGGTTTCCATGCTGCTGGCGGGTCGCGGCCCCGCAAGCCTTGAAATCGTGTTGCGGGGCTGGGGCGTGCTCGGGCTGGCCGCAGCCGGGGGCTTCTTCTTATGGAATTTGCTCCACCGCTGGCATCCGGGATGGAACTGGCGCTCGGCTCTATCCATTGGGTTCGGGACAGGCTTCTTGGTCGATCTCTTCTTGGGGCCCGATCAGCGCATCGCGACTTTGCTCGCGGAATGGGCCTTATACCCCCTGCTCACCGTATGGCCCGCATTGCAAGGCGTGGACGAGCAACTGGCCGAAGAAATCGCCATGTTGCGGGGACGCGTGCATCTCTTGCTCGAAAAACAGGAACAGCTCGAGGCCGAACGCCAAACTTTGCTCGCGCTACAAAAACGTACGCCTCTGGCCACGCGTCAACCTGACCCGGTCTTTTGGCGTAGCATTACAGATTTGGTTTTATCTTTAGAACAGAACTTGCGCTTATTCAGCCAAGACCAAGTCTGGCCACATTTAGGATGGTCCCGGCAGCGGGCCTATTTCTTTTTGCACGCGGTGACGGATTGGTACCGTGACTTGAGCGAAGCGCTGCAATACCTGCACCAGCGCCGCCATCATCCAGATAATCACACCGAGTGGGCCGCGTTTCGTGTCGTGTGGAACACAGTGCTCAACCACGTACGTCATTGGGGCTTGAGCAAAGAAATTTCCATGGCCCTCGCGCTGCCCGAACCTGTGCTAAACCAAATGGTGCCCGAAAAAGCCGCACTTTACGCCTTAGCCCTGGTCGCCGGTCGTGCCTATTGGGTCACACCAGAACAGGAAGAGATTACCCTTGAAGCCCACTGGGTCAAGTTGGAAAACGATGAAGGCTCAGCCATTTTAGTCGAAGTGCGCGACGCAGGCCCGCCGTTAGACGAAGAAGATCTTGTAACCGTTTTGCACGCGTGGCGGCCTCCTGATCGGCCCTTTCACCCCGAACCCAAAGGCTGCGTCGGCGGTATGGGACTCCGGGTGGCCAAAGACCTCCTGGAAGATTGTCGCGGGACCTTGTGGCTCGCGAACGAGGGTGGGCAAGGGACGCGGGTAGTTCTGCTCATCCCAACGCGCGAGGCGCCTTCAGGCTCTGCCACGCGAGCGTAGCCCAGGTTCCCGGCTGCTCAAGGCCGCGAGGCGCGTGCATGCACAGCCATGACGTGGGCACTGGCTCGAATGAACGAGGGCTAATCCGCCCATAACCCGCGCGGTCGTTCACGCGCGCCGGTTGACCGCGTCCTAAGCGAGGGTATCCCAAACGTTATGCATGAGGGACGGGAGTGTGGGCTAAATTAGATGAGGAGAAGAGCAATGCAACAGGGGATGCGTGTGCGCGTTATTGTTTGGTTTCGCTGGGGGCTTGTGCTCGTGTTGTTGGCCTTGGGCGTTGAGATGGCCGGGTGCCACGCGGCTCCCGCGCCGTTACCGCGCGCCTTGGCCGCGCCGCCCCCCTACGCGACGCCCAACCCCGCCGCCACGGTAACGCCCTTCTTGCCCCTACCACCTACAGCCGCGTGGCTCCCTACGTGGACCCCGTCGTCCACACCGACGCCAAGCCCTACGCCGACTCTCCCACCACCCAAGAACTTAGCCGAGGCCTTCGAGCGACGGGTTAATATCTTGCTCCTGGGCTCTGATCAACGCCCCTGGGAAGTTGGCTTTCGGACAGACACCATCATTCTAGCCTCCTACAACCCCGAAACCGGCGCGACCAGCCTAATCTCTTTTCCCCGTGACCTGTGGCTGCAAATCCCAGGGGTGGGCTATAACCGCATCAACACCGCCATGTTCTACGGGGGATTTGATACTTTGGCCGAAACCATGGCGATTCATTTCCAAGTACGGCCCAAGTACTACATCTTGGTTGGCCACCATGGCTTCAAGGCCATCATCGAAACCCTGGGAGGCATCGACGTTTACGTGCCGACGCGATTTTGCGATAATTATTACGGCCGTGGGTTTAAATGCGTCGGACCGGGGACGGTACACATGAATGCAGACGAAGCCCTTTGGTACGCGCGCGGGCGCACATATTCCAACGACCTTGACCGCAACCGACGTCAACAGGCCGTCTTGCTCGCGATATTGGACGCAATTATGAGCATGGATGGTTTGCGCCGTGCCCCTGAACTTTACAACCTCTACCGTCAATGGGTCGACACCAACATCCGACCGGGAGACTTGCCAGGCTTGCTGGTGAAATTCCGACGCTTTGACCCTCGGAAGGTCAAGAAGTATACCTTCACGGCAGCCCACGTCTATCCCTGGGTCACGCCAGGCGGTGCGCAAGTGCTCCTGCCCAACATGTCCGCTATCCACGAGATGCTAATGGAAGCAGCCACACGTTAGCCCGCCTCTAGCCTCGCCAAGATGGGTGCACGCAAAGGTTGTAGAAACGTCAAGTGATGAGAGGAGGCGAAGGGGGCATGGGGCCATGGCCGCGCTCGCGTGCCGCAGCCGCCGCTGCAGCCTGCGGCTATATAAAGTGGCGCGCACAGCTTAGTCCAACGCCCAGCATGTGGTAGCGAGGATAGCGGGCGGGTTCAGCCGCCCGCGGTGGGTTTCGCCGCCCGCGGGCCGCGATATGGGCCAAAGCCGAGTCGCGTGCGCCCCGCCGCGG
>JAADFA010000048.1 GCA_013153135.1 Chloroflexota bacterium | reverse complement strand
TGCACATGGAGCAGTCGGGCTCGACGCACCACAAAGCGCGGTTTGGGGTTGCTCATGCCCGTGGGCTCGAACCAGCGCAGCTGGTGCAAGAATTCGGGCGTCATTTGGGCCAGGGTAACCTCCGCATCGGCCCGGAGCACGGGCCGCACGTCCTGCCCGCGGAGCGCGTCGCGGATGGCCGCGCGCAGGCAGGCCAAGAAGTCCTCCAGGTGTCGAGCCTCCAGGGTGAAGCCCGCGGCCGCTGCGTGCCCGCCGTAACGCTTGAGGTAGGCGCGGCATGCGTCCAGGGCGTGGGTCAGGTGCAGCCCGGGGATGCTGCGTCCCGAGCCGCGGATGAGGTCGCCCTCTTGATGCGCGATCAGCGCGGGCCGGTGGTAGCGTTCCACCAGCCGCGCGGCCGCGAGCCCCACCACGCCTGGGTTGAAATCGGGATGCGCCGCGAAGATGAGCCACGGGGGTTGGTCCGGGTCGTCAATGGCCATGGTTTCGGCCGCGCGCACGATAAGGTCCGTGAGGTATTGACGGCGCCGGTTTTGGGCCTCCAGTTGTTGGGCCAGCTGGCCGGCTTCCCATAAGTCCTGGGTGAGCAGAAGACGCAGCGCGGCCATGGCCGAATCCAGGCGCCCTGCGGCGTTGAGCCGGGGCCCGAGAATGAAGCCGATGTGGGTTGCGGTGATGCGTTCGGCGCGCAACCCCGCGACGCCGATAAGCGCGCGCAGACCCTGCCGTTGGGGTTTCCGCAGACGATGGAGCCCCGCGCGTACCCAATAGCGATTTTCGCCGGTCAAGGGCACTACGTCGGCTACGGTGCCCAGCGCGACCAGGTCTAGGAACTGCCGCACCGCGTCGGCCCGGTCGGCAGCGAGCCGCATGAACAGCGCGTGCGCGAGCTTAAACGCGACGCCCACGCCCGCGAGCTCCTTGCCCGGGTACGGGTCATCCACGCGCTTGGGGTTGACCACTGCGCGCGCGGGCGGCAGCTCGGGGCCTGGGGTGTGATGGTCGGTTACGATTACATCGAGGCCCCACGCGCGCGCGGCCGCGATGGGCTCGGGAGGCCGGATGCCGCAGTCCACGGTCACCACCAGGCGCACGCCCTCCTCATGCAGGCGGCGCAACGCGTCCTCGTGCACGCCGTAGCCCTCATCAAAACGGTTGGGGATGTAGGGCCGCACGTCGGCTCCCAAAGCCTCGAGCGCGGTGACCAGGAGAGCGCTGGCCGTGACGCCATCTACGTCATAATCGCCATAAACCGCGATGGGCTCGTGATGCGTAATGGCCCACGCGATGCGGTCCACGGCCGCGTCCATATCCTTCAGCCCAAAGGGGTCCTGCGCGCTCGCGGGGAGATGGGCTTCGAGAAAGGCTTTGGCCGTGGCGTAGTCCGTGAACCCGCGCGCATACAACATCCGCCGCCATAAGGGCGGAAAGCGGGATAAAGCCTGGTCAACCTCAGGAGGTGGTGGCGGGACGATTTCCCAGCGGGCTTGCGCGGGCATCGGTGGCTCCTTTCGTCCGTGACAAGTATACCTCGCCGCGCGCGGCTTTCGGGTTACAATTCCCGGGCAACAGTTTGACGCTGCGACCAGGAGGCAAACATGGCGTGGAACCCCGCCGCGATCCAAGGACTGATTTTGGACATGGACGGCGTGCTTTGGCGCGGAGGGCAACCCCTGGGGCCATTGCCCCAATGGTTCGATCAGATGCGTGCGTTGGGCTTGCGCTGGGTTTTTGTGACCAACAACGCGACCCGTTCCCCACGGGCGTATGTGGCCCGGTTGGCGCAAATGGGTCTGGACGCACGTGAAGAGCAGATCATCAACTCGGCCATGGCTGCGGCCGCGCTGCTGCGGGAGCGCTGGCCTCAAGCGGACGCGCGCGTGCTTACCTTGGGCGAGGGCGGTCTGGATGAGGTGTTGCGTGAGGCCGGGTTTACGGTGGTGCACGAGCCGCCTGCAGATGCGGTGGTGGCCGCGCTGGATCGGCAGTGTACGTACGAGAAGTTAGCCCGCGCTGCCCGGGCTGTGCACCAAGGCGCGTGGTTGGTCGGTACCAACCCAGATCGGACGTACCCCGTGCCCGACGGCCTAGCCCCGGGCGCGGGCGCGCTGCTGGCCGCGTTGGAAGCAGCTACGGATGCGCAAGCGACCATCGCGGGCAAACCCGAACCGTGGCCGTTTCGTCTGGCGCTGGAACGTTTGGGATTGCCACCCGAGCGCGTCCTCGCGGTGGGGGATCGGCTCGAGACCGACATCCTCGGCGCGCAGCGCTTGGGCATCCCGACCGCGTTGGTGCTCAGCGGGGTAACCACGCGCGAGCAGGCCGAGGCCTGGCAGCCCGCACCCGATTGGATCGGACCGGATTTAGGGCGGTTGTTGGCCTATTTGGCCATGCACCGCCGTGGCCCGCGCGCGGTGGCGTAACGCTTTTCACGCCGACATCAGCATCCAGGCGTACCCCAGGGCCAGGAGCAACGATAGAGCCAAATAGGCTAAGGCCAGCAGCAGGCCCTTCTGCCAACGGTTGAGGCCGCGCCACCAGGGCCAAGGCAGCAGGCTGGGCGTTTGGCCGAGCACACGTTGACGCAAGCGGCCCAGTTCCATGCCGTCGACCAATCGCAGGCGCACCGGGCTGCTGCGCGCGGTTTCCCACGCGGCCTCGGTAAAGGTGCTTGTGGTGACAAATACGCCCATATTGACCCGCGCGTTGACCAGCGCGCCGATAAATTCACGAATTTGCGCCGCGCCTATGGGTTGCGCGTACCGCTTGCATTGAACACCGATGCGTTCGCCGCGCGCATCCCACAGCCAGATGTCGATGCCCTTATCGTGGCTACGTCGCGTGAGCCGCGTTTTGTAGCCTAAACGTCGAAAGATCTCAGCAACCACCCGCTCGAATTCAAAGGGCCCGTAGTTGGTATAGAGGGATTCGCGCGCGAGAAAGGCCTGTCGCCGAACCCGCCACAAGTACCACCCCAGCAAAAGACCAAAAGGCACGGCCGCCGTCACGAACCCCAATATAAGGGCCAGGAGTATGGGCCGCGCGCGTAGATGAAAGTAGGCCAAGACAAGGGCAACACCGCCGAGCACGAGGAGCGGGCGCCAAAGCTCGGAGCGACGACGGCGGGCCATGGTGAGGTTCCTCGCGCGTGGGATGAGCCTTACCAGGCCAACAATGCGTCGATGGCCGCGCGAATGCGTTCCACCGTCGGGACGACCGCATTCATCAGGCCGATGTTGTACGGCACAGGCACGTCGGGCGTGGCCACCCGGCGGATGGGCGCGTCGAGCCATTCAAAGGCTTCTTCCATCACCACGGCCGCAATTTCACCGCCGAAGCCGCCCGTCAGGCCATCTTCGTGCACGATGAGCAGGCGCCCGGTGCGGCGTACGCTTTGGAGCACGGCTTCCCGATCCCAGGGGATGAGGGTGCGCAGGTCGAGGATGGCGATTTGACCAGGCCAGGGCTCGGCCGCCTTGAGGACGCGGTGTACCATGGCTCCCCACGTAACGATGGTGAGGCGGTCGCCCTGGGTGAGCTGCGCAGCTCGGCCGAAGGGCAAACAGTAGTCATCGCCTGGATAGGGGCGCCGCGCGATCGCCGTATCCAGGAGCGCTCGGTGCTCGAGAAAGATCACCGGGTCATCGCCCCGCAACGCGGTGCGCAGCAGCCCGGCCGCGTCGGCCGCGTTGCTCGGATAGGCGATGCGCCAACCAAACATATGCACAAATTCTTGCTCCGCGCTAAAGCTGTGCCACGGGTCGCCAGTGACTTTGCCATACCCTACGGGCATGCGTAGCACCATAGGCGCAGCAAATTGGTTCGCGGTCCGCCAGCGTAAAAAGCCCAGATCGTGGATGGGTTCGCGCGCGGGGTCCGCGTATTTGCGGAATTGGATTTCGGGCACGGGCAGGAGCCCGGCGAGTGCCATGCCCACGGCGCGGCCCACAATGCCCGTCTCATTGAGTGAGGTGTCGAAGACACGCTCTGGGCCGAAGTGCGCGAGGAGTCCCCGGGTCGCGCCATGAACGCCGCCTTTGACCGCAACATCTTCGCCAAAGACCGCGATGCGCGGGTTGCGCGCCATCTCGGTTTCGAGGACCCGCAGCACCGCGTCGACCAAATTGATCCGTCGCCGCGGGTCAGGAGGGTTGGGCTTATCGGGCCCCAGAGGCAGGAGCGCGCCCTCAGGCCGCAAGCCGCCCATTTGTGGCGCCTCACCCTCAAAGAAGACGTAGCGGGTCACCGTCGCTGGGTCGGGCTCAGGCTGGGCTTCGGCCCAAGCGAGGGCCTCGCGCAGGTCTCGCTCAACTCGCTGAACGAGCGCGTCCCAGCCCTCGGGGGTGAGGTGGCCCTGTTCGAGTAGAAAGGTTCGTAGGTGTACGATCGGGTCATGGGCTTCTTCCCACGCGCGGCGCTCCGCGGATTTGTAGGCTTGGTTGTCGGTAAAGGTGTGACCGCTCAACCGCGGGACTTCAAGCCGGACCAACGCGGGCCCGTCGCCTTGGCGCACATAGGTCAGCGCTTCTTGCAGGATGCGCGCGGTCTCGGCCGGGTCGTAGCCGGGGCCGTCCCAAATCTTGAGATTGCCATAAGAGGCTAGGTTGACCGCGATATTTCCCCCCGGGACCTGGCGCTCGCTTGGGACCGAAATGCCAAAGTGATTATCCTCGATAACGAATAGCATGGGGAGGCGTTCGGTGGTGACGATGTTGAGCGCGGCCCAGAAGCCGTTGCTGGCCACACTGCCGTCGCCGCCCATGGCCACGGCCACCGCGCCGCGCCATTCAGGCTCGCGCAACACCCGCACCCGGTAGCGAATGGCTTGCGCCCACCCCGCGGCAATGGGGTATTGCGCGCCCACGTCTCCCGAGCCGGGGAGCACGGTCGCGCGGCCCCGGCTGGGCATATGAAACATGACACCGGTATCGCGACCGCGACTGGGGCCCGCGTCGCGCGCCATGTTCGCGGCTAAGGCCTCGCCAGGCGTGAGGCCGCTCGCAAGCACGAATGGCCGCGAGCGATAGTAGCCCACGGCTGCGTCGTGCGGATGGGTGAGCATGTAGCCCAGCAGAACCTGAACCAGCTCGTGTCCTTTGGCTGAAAATTGGTACTTGACCTTGCCCTGGGGGGTTAGAACTTGTTCTTCAAGCTCGTCCATACGCCGCGAGAGCAGCGCGGTATAGGCCACAGCGAGCCAATCCACAAGCATGAGCAACCTCCAAAAGCGAATATGCGAGGGTAAGTCCAGGTCTCCTGCACGTCCGATGCCCGCGTTCCTGAGTCTAAGTATACCCGCCCCTATCGAACCTCAGGGGTATAATGGCCCTGCGGTACCTATCCCGGCCCGCGCAGGAGGAGGTATGCAACGGTCGCGCATTTGGCGTTGGCTTCCGTCGTGGCTGCTCTTTGGTTTACCTTTTGGCTTGCATGTTTATATCGCGACTGCGTCGACGTATACGTTGCTGAATTGGTTTCAGATCGACGATGCGTTTTATTACTTTGTGGTTGCGCGCAATATTGCGCGCGGCGTAGGCGTGACGTTCGACGGGTTGGGCCCGACCAATGGCTTTCATCCCCTATGGATGGCGCTGCTTGTGCCCATCTTCGCGCTGTTTCGTGATATGTACACGCCCTTACGGGTCGTGGTGGTGTTGACTGGTGCGTTGCATGGGTTAACGGGCGTGATACTTTATCGCGCGGGTCGGCGGGTGTTTCGACCAGGGGTCGCGTGGCTCTTGGCCATCGCGTGGGCGTGGTCCCCGCGGATTTTCCGGCTGTTCAATGTGGGTGGCATTGAGAGCACGTTGAACGCGCTTACATTGGCTTATCTATGGGATACAAGTTTGGTGCTGTGGCTTACAGCACCCCGCGCGCCGGCTCGGGCTTGGACGCGCTGGGGTTGGGCGTTGGCGTTGAGTATGTTGGCGAGGTTGGATAATGTGTTTCTCGCGGGTGGCATGGTGCTGTGGATGATGTTGGGCCCGTACCGCTCTCTTTGGTGGGAGGGCTTGCGATCACGTCGGTGGGGTGAGGTGGTGCGTTGGGGGCTTCGTTGGGCTGGGCCGCCGTTGGTCTTGGTGGGCGGCTATTTGCTGTGGAGCGCGTGGTACGTGGGCGGGGTGCTGCCGGTGAGCGCGCGCGTTAAGCGTTGGTGGGGCACCTTCGGCAGCGGGACGCCCTACGGCGCGCCCATCGCGGGGCCGTGGCCTTTGGTCGCGCTGCGCAGCACTTTTGACCCGAGCGATACCCCCTGGCCGCTGCTCGTCCATCCCTTGTGGAACGCGTATCAAACCCACGCGGTCCGTTGGGGCCTGCCGCCCATTGCCACCTGGCGCGATGGGCTGCACCTGGCCCTGGTAGGGATGGTGCTCCTGGCTCCGTTTCTGTGGTTCACGCGGCGTTGGTGGTGGCCGGTGGCGCGACGGAGCTTGGTGTTGCCGTGGCTTCTGTTCGCGGAGATCCATGGCGTCTATTACGACATCAGCCGTCACATGGCCCAGCGTCATTGGTATTGGGTGATGCAAGCTTTGGGGCTGTACATTGCGGCCGCGACCTTGGTCGAAGGCTTGGCCGAGGCCTTGGCGCGACGATGGCCTCGCGCGCGGCGATGGGGTTGGGCGCTGGTGTTGGCCTTGAGCCTGTGGGCCGGCGTCCGTTATACCCAGTACGTGGTCCGTTCGTATCCCTGGTATCGACCCGGGGACCATTTGTACGAGCGTTACGCCCGTTGGGTTGAGGCCCATACCGAACCGGGGGCACGCATCGCCGCGACAGGGGCAGGCGCGTTGGCCTACTTTATACAGGACCGCGAAGTGATCAATCTGGACGGGCTGATCAGCAATTATGCTTATGTGCGTGCCCTTGAAGCAGGGCAGCGGGAGGCGTATTTGGCGCAGGCCGGGGTGGACTATTTGCTCGTCGGCCGGGCGTTTTGTCGCAATCCCAAGGAGTGCATTGAGCTCACAGAGCCTTACGCGAGCCTCACGCCCTACGCGAGCGACATGGTCGCGGAGTATTACGATCCCGAGGAGGGATGGCGCATCCACTTGCGACGCTTTCATCCACCTTCGCAAGCCCAGCCGGGAGAATGAACCCACGGATGGGCATCATGAAGAAAAGTTGGTGAATAGTCGGTAGTCGTCAGTCGGTAGTCGACAGTCGGTAGTCGACAGTCGGTAGTCGACAGAATGGATTATCTTCCATCCACAAATCGCTAACTTCTAACATCATCTACTCATTTCGCCCAAAATCTACGCTTCCTGCTTTCCTGCTCTCAGCTCCCCGCTTTATGCCAACCACCAACCACCAACCTCCAACTTCAAACTACCAACTTCAAACC
>JAADFA010000014.1 GCA_013153135.1 Chloroflexota bacterium | reverse complement strand
CCGCGTGCAATTTTATGCAAACTAGCCGCAGGCTTCAGCCTGCGGCGGCGGTGCCTGCGCCTCCCCCTCGCCCCTTGACCGTTTCTACAACATTTGCGTGCACCCGCTGGCCTTGGACTGTATTGGCAACCATGCGCTAGCCATTTTTCCTTGGAAGGAAAGACCCCGACAGCACGAAGGAGGTCGTGCTGCCGGGCGAAGGATTCTCGCCGACTGGGCGAAACGGCGGGACAAGCCAAATGAAGAGGGAGCGCCAACCTCAGCGCTCCCTCACAATAAACGCAGCCCTGTTTCGAGGCGAGCAATAACCAGGCGTTGAATCTCGCTAGTGCCCTCGTAAATCTCGGTAATCTTCGCGTCGCGGTAGAAGCGCTCCAAGGGCAATTCGCGGGAATAGCCCATACCACCATGGATTTGCACTGCAGCCCAGGTGCAAAAGACCGCGGTCTCGGAGGCGAAGAGCTTGGCCATGCTCGCAGCCAAGGTATAGCGTTCGCCCGTTTCGCGGGCTTTCTCTTTGGCCAGAGCTGCATTATATACCAGTCCACGTGCAGCTTCGATGCGAGTTTTCATATCGGCAATTTTGAAGCCTGTGCCCTGAAACTCGCCAATGGGCTTACCGAAAGCGATTCGCTCGGTGACGTAGCGACGGCTGTATTCGTACGCGCCTTCAGCAATGCCCAACGCTTGGGCCGCGATGCCAATGCGCCCCGCGTCCAGCACGGCCATGGCGATCTTAAAGCCTTGGCCTTCTTCGCCCAGCCGGTTCTCAACAGGCACACGTAAGTCCTCAAACCCCAGCTCGCTCGTGGCCGAGGCACGGATGCCCAGCTTCTCTTCCTGCTTACCGCGGATAAAACCCGGCCAATCCGCCTCGACGATAAAGGCCGTGATGCCTCGATGGCGCTTCTCAGGGTCTGTCATCGCGAAGACAATAACGTAATCAGCTACCGGGCCACTGGTGATCCAAGACTTACGGCCGTTGATGATGTAGGTGTCGCCATCGCGGATCGCGCGCGTGCGCATATTGGCCGCGTCCGAGCCTGAAGAGGGTTCTGTCAGTGCATAGGCCCCAATGGCCTGGCCCGAGGCCACCGCGGTGACGTACTTGCGCTTTTGCTCCTCTGTGCCAAAGGTCATAACGGCATAGTTAAACAAGGAGTTGTTAACCGACATAATAGTACCGTGGGCCGCGTCGACCTTGGAGATTTCCTCTAAAGCCAACACATAAGCTAAAGTATCGAGGCCAGCGCCGCCGTACTCTTCGGGCACTTCAATGCCCATGAAGCCCATCTCGCCCATCTTGCGCACCGTCTCCAAGGGGAATCGCTCTTCCTTGTCGTATTTTGCTGCGACAGGCGCGATCTCTTGCTCTGCGAACTCGCGTGCGGCCTCACGAATCATACGATGCTCTTCGCGTAAGAGATCCTCGAACACGTGGTAGCCCATTGCGCCACTCCTTCCTAAGCCTTGATACAAGGTCCAGATGGGTATATTTTACCACGTGGACTTTGCGCCATATGGGGCCCGTATGAAGTCAGGGTGCAGGCAAAGGTTGTCGAAAGGCCAAACGACAAGGGGAAGGCGAAGGGGACGGTTGCCGTTGAGCCAAGCACGACGCGCGGGAACGCACGGCTGACGGCGAGGATAGCGGGCGACCTCTGGCGCTGGTCCTGCGTCGCCGCGCCCCTATCCCAACGCTGCCCTTGTGCTATAATCCCGCAGGCTGGCAAACTCACCTGAGGAGCGGCGATGAAGCTCCGTTCCCTCGATTTGCACGGGTTCAAAACCTTTGCGCGACCCACCCACCTGGTCTTTTCCCCTCGCGTGACCGCGATTGTCGGACCAAACGGCGCGGGAAAGTCCAACCTCGTGGACGCCCTGCGTTGGGTTTTGGGCGAAACGTCGTTGCAGATGCTGCGCGCGCGGCGCACGGAGGATCTCATCTTCGCAGGGTCAGCTCAACGGCCCCGAGCCGGTGCGGCTGTGGTGACCGTGGTGCTCGACAACGCCGATGGCGCATTGCCCATCGACTTTAGCGAGGTCGCCCTGACCCGCCGCGCGTACCGGGATGGTCAGGTAGAATATCGCCTGAACGGCCGCCGGGTTCGTTTGCGCGATGTGAAGGAACTGTTGGCCCAAGTTGGCTTGGCGGACCCGGGGCATGTGTTCATCGGCCAGGGCATGGTGGATGCCATCTTGGCATTGCGACCTGAGGAGCGACGTCGCTTGTTCGAGGACGCGGCCGGAATCGGCCTCTATCGCCAGCGGCGGGACGAAGCCCTTCGCCGCTTAGAAGCCACCCGGCGCAATGTGGAACGTGTGCAGGATATTCTGACCGAGCTGCGCCCCCAGCTGGAGCGGCTTGAAAAGATCATACAGCGCGCGCGCGAAATCGAGGTTGTGCAAGCTGAGCTACGCGCGGCGTTGCGCTTAGCCTACGCAGCCCGCTGGCACCAGGCCATTACCCACGCGCGGCAGTTGCTACGCGAGCTGCAACAGGCTGAGCAATCTCTTGCCGAGGTTCGGGCGCGCGTCCAAGCCTGGGAGGCGGAACAACAAGCGCGGTTTGAGCAAATTCAAGCCTTGCGGGCCCAGCGCCGCGCGTTGATGAAAGCCTTGCAAGCCGCGCAAGCCAAGTGGGAGCAGCACGACCGACGTCGCGTCCAGCTCGAGGAGGCGTTGCGGCACGACCGCGAAGCCTTGGCGCAGTTGCGTGAAAATATCGCCCATACCCAACAAACCCTGGCGCGACAGCAGACGTTAACCCAGCAAGCCCAAGCGGACCTGCAACGTTGGACTGAGGCACTGCACGAGGCACAAAAGGCTTTGGAGGCTGCGCGCATCACCCTGGAGGAGCGCCTGCGCGCACGACGGGCGAAGCAGAAGGCTCTCGATCAGGCTCGGCGCGCCCTGAATCGCCTTTATGAACAGCAAGCGGGGCGGCGTGCTCAACGCGAAACCCTGTTGCAACAACGCGCCCAGCTGCACGAGCGCGTCCAGACGTTGGCGCGCACGCTTCACCAGGCGCAACACGACCTGGAGGCAGCGCAGATACGCGTGGCCGAAGCCGAAGCGCAATGGCATGACGCGCAAGCCGCCCACGAGCGAGCTCAAGCCGCCCTAGCGCGCGCACAAAAGGAGGAGGCCCAAACCCAAACTGCCCTGGAGGCGGCCCAAAGTGTATTGGCCGACCTGGAAGCACGTGTGCAACGTTTGCGTGCCCGGCTTGAGGCCCTGGAACATGCCGAAGCGGACCTGGTAGGCCATGATGAAACCGCCCGGCAAGCAGTTCGCCGGTTGCGCGAGCGGGCTCGGGGGCTTCTGGGGCCAGCTATCGTAGTAGACGAAGCCTATGAACGCGCGGTAGCCGGGGCGTTGGATGTGTGGGCCGATGCCGTGTTGCTCGCCAAGGCCGACGAGGCTGCATGGCGGGCCTTGCGTGACATCCCGGGACGGGTGCCTCTGGCACCCCTGGATGTGCTCGAACATCAACCACCTGGGCCAGCACCTGCGCCTGACCTGCCTGGCGTGATCGCACGCGCATGGGATTTGGTTCGAGTCACCCAGTCCCACGCGGAACCGGCCGCGCGCGCGTGGCTGAGCTGGGTTTGGGTCGTGCGCGATCGCGCGGCCGCCCTGGCCTTGCGGGGGCAGATTCCTGAGGGGATTTGGCTGGTTACGTTGGATGGTGACGTGTTTACGCCGCAGGGGTTGGTCCTCGCGGGGCGCCCGCGGGGGCAGCAAGTCTTACGTCGCGCGCGGGAACGGGAACGTCTGGTCCAGCAGCTGGCTACGCTTGAAGCCCAATTGGCTGAAGCGCGCCGCGCGTGGGAGCAAGCTCACGCGGCTTGGCAGACCGCACGCGAGGCGCGCGTCCAGGCTGAGCAACGCGTGGAGACTGCACGCGCGGCGGCTCAACGCGCGCGGGAAGCATGGCAGCAAGCGCAATGGCAGCTGCGAGCGGCCCAGCAGCGACGCGAGACCCTGGCCCAACAACAGGCCGAGCTGCAGGCCGAGCTCAAAGCGTTGGAACATCAACTGCATGAGCTGGAACAGGCCTTGCAAGATCTGGCGACGCAGATCGAACAAGCCAAGGCCAAGGTCCGAGCCCACCAAGAAGCGCTCCACCAGTTGGACGTGAGCGACCTGCGGGCCCAAGTCGCGTCGTGGGAAGCGCAACGCGCGCGCGCGGAGCAAGCCTTGACCGCAGCACAACGTCGCGCACAGGAGGAAGCGGAACGCCTCGCCCATCTGCAACATCAGCTGGAACGCCTGCAAGGGCAGCTTCGGGCTCGGGAACACGCCGAAGCCGAACGGGCTGCCCAGTGGGCTGAGGCCCGAGCTCAGGCCGCGGAGGCGTGGACCGCATTACGTCAATTGCAGGCCAAACTCGAACCCTTGGAGCAGCAGCTCCAAGCCCTGGAGGAAGCGCACGCGAGCGCGCAGGCCAAGTCGCCTCGTGGGCAACTCACGCGGGCAGCGGACGCGGTCACCCAGGCCCGCATCCGCTGGGAGCGCCACCGGGCGCATATGGATACCCTGCGTCGCCGCGCCCAAGAAGAGCTGGGACCTGTACGGTTGCCCGTTCCCCAAGAGCTCACCGGGCAACTGGCCTTGCCCTTGCCCGACGACGTGCCCGAGGCCGAAGGAGACATCCTCCCAGACGCGGTGCAGGTGCCCCCGGACTTGGACGCGCGTATTCGCCGCTTACGACAGCGCTTGCGCCGACTGGGTCCACCGCCTGCGGAAGAGACGCGGCGCGAATACGAAGCCTTGCGGCAGCGAGTGACGTTTTTAGAGGACCAGTTGGCCGACCTGCAAAAGGCCGAGGCGGATTTGCGTCAGTTGCTCACCGAGCTCGAGACCACCATGCGGCGGGACTTTCGTCGTACGTTTCGGGCCATCAATCAAGCCTTTGGGACAATGTTCAAGCGACTGTTCGGCGGTGGGCAGGCGCGCCTCGTGTTGCTCCAAGCCGACGACCCGGATCGAAGCGGAGTGGATATTGAGGTGCGCTTGCCAGGCAAACGCGCGCAACGTCTCGCGATGCTCTCAGGCGGCGAGCGCAGCTTGACAGCAGTAGCGCTGCTGTTCGCGCTGCTCGACGTCGCGCCGACGCCGTTTTGCGTGTTAGACGAAGTGGACGCGATGCTTGACGAGGCTAATGTCGCCCGGTTTGCGGATTTGGTACGAGAAATGAGCCATAAGATCCAATTTGTCCTTATCACGCACAATCGGCACACCATACAGCGAGCCGACGTGTTATATGGCGTAACCTTGGGTGAGGATGGGGTATCTCAGGTACTGAGTCTGAATCTCGAAACCGCGACCGCACTGGTGGGATCCGAGGCGGCGGAACCGACAGGCGATCGGCATAGGAATTAGCGAAACCACGGATAAAGGCAACGGATGAATACAGTTTTCTTAGAAGTTAGAGGTTAGAGGTTGGAGGTTGGCAACAAAGTTGGTATATAAACTAACCACCAGCCGCCGACTTCTAACCACTAGATTCTTGCTCTTTGCTACTCCTTGCTTTCCCGCCGACTATCGACGGTTCCGTCCCCCTTCAGCCCTTATTCTAGATCTACTTACTTCACAAAGATTTCACACGCTGCTCACACAACCCTAATACCTTAACGCTACCCTTAAAACGCCTCACAACGGGGGAGGCATCTTGAACGTTGAACAACGGATTTTAGGAGGTCTTGCTATGAACCGCATGATGAAGCGATTTTTCACGATGTTGGCTGTGGGCATTTTAGGGGCTAGCTTGCTTACCGCATGCGCTGAAGGTAGCACCCTACCCACGACCTTGACGACAACGGAACCGGCAACAGCCGAGACACCCGTGGATACCGCGACAGAAGCGCCCACGGAAGCGGCTACGGAAGCCCCAACCGAGGTCGCAACTGAAAATCCCACCGAGACGCCAACCGAGGCCACTGACACGACAACCAGCGGGTTGACGACCGAGGAACGCGAGGGTCTACTGTATATGCGAGAAGAAGAAAAGCTCGCGCGGGATGTTTATCTAACCTTGTACGAAATTTGGGGACACCAAACCTTCGCGAACATCGCCAAGAGCGAAGAGCAACACATGGCTGCGGTTCTGGGCCTTCTCCAAACCTACGGGCTTGAAGACCCAGCTGCTGGGAAGGGCGTAGGCGAATTCACCAACCCCGAGCTACAAGCTTTGTACGACGAACTGATCGAGCGCGGGCGACAGTCCTTAGCAGAGGCGCTTAAGGTCGGCGGTGCGATTGAAGAGATCGACATCATAGACTTGAAGGAACGGATCGCGCAGACTGACAAGGCAGACATTATCACCGTGTATGAGAACCTGATGGAAGGTTCTAAGAATCACCTGCGAGCCTTCAGCCGTGCCCTGCAACAGGCCACAGGCGAAACGTACACGCCTCAGTACCTAAGCCAAGAGGAATATGACACTATTATGGCCGAAGGGGATACCCAGGGTGGCCAAGGACAAGGCCGTGGACGCGGCCGTGGCCGATCGTCGGGTGGCTAAACCTTAGATAGAAATTGCTAAAGCGCCGGGAAATCCCGGCGCTTTTTGTCTTTTTGAGAAGAAGAGCAAAAGTTAGTTAAAAGGGCAGTCCCAAACTTCCTAACGATTTCTGGATAGGGCCCATCTTTTCTTCCGTTATACGTTTGACCTCTGCCACAGCGTTATTAAAAGCAGTTATCAAAAGATCCTGCAACATCTCCGTATCACCTTCAGCCAACAGTTCAGGTTCGATGTGAATTCTTACCACCTTGTGATCCCCACGCATCACCACCCGCACAGCGCCACCACCAGCGGAACCCTCAACTTCAGTCTGGGCGATTTCCTTCTGGACTTGATCGAGTTGAGCCTGCAATTGCTGAATTAAAGCCAGAGGGTCCAAACCGCCAAATAAGCCGCCCTTTCTTCGCGCCATCGAATTACCTCCTTATGACAATCTCAAAGGGAGCCAAGCGAACATCCAAGAACAAACAACGAAGCGCCCCATAAGTGGGGCGCTCATGCCGAGGGGGGGATTTGAACCCCCACGGGCGCAATGCCCACTGCGTCCTGAGCGCAGCGCGTCTGCCAGTTCCGCCACCTCGGCAGCCTTGGCGCCCTAAAGTATAGCGCGGCCCCGGGCTCGCGTCAAGAGCTGCGGCTGAAGGGAGGGTATTTCAATTTAGTAGGTGAGCTGTTCCAGGAAGTGGGCTGGCAAAAAGATAGCCCCTTCGGCAAAATTGGGGAAAACATTCCAAACCCTATGCCAGGAGGGGCTACCCATGGGTGAGCAAAACATAACACAACTGCAGGCTCGTTGGCAAGAGGAGATGAGCCTTTCGCTTGCGGATTGAGAAGGGCATTTAGCCCCTCGTCAGGCCCAGCAAGGGGCCCGGGCGTGGCTGGCGAAGGTGGATGCCTGGCTGCTCGAGCACAAGCCGCAAGGCTGGCAGGTGGTGGGTGTGGTGGTGGCGCAGCGGATGAAAGGGCAACGGCGGCATGGGTCGCCTTC
>JAADFA010000107.1 GCA_013153135.1 Chloroflexota bacterium | reverse complement strand
CGAACCTGCCTCACCATAAGCCTCTACATCACCCGCCACAGGGTAGGGCACCAATCCAATCCCTTGTACCCACGAAGTCCCTCGCGAAGCCATATCGGCCGGCGCGACCACAGCCACCGGCTGCGTTAAGGGACGGTAGCCCAGCCAGGAAACAACCTGATCATCCACCCGCTGGTCTGGCCGTGCGTTCAACACCAGCTGCCGTGCCCGTGGTCCTTCCTCCCCAGCCTCGGCTGCCCAGGGACAATGGGCATTGCGGCAGTAACGGTACACCAACGTGCCATCTTTAGGACGCTCACCATACCATAGAAAACCCCACCGCCCCGATGCTAAGGGCCACATTGGCACCGGCGGCTGCCAACCATCGCCCTGGGCAAACTGCAACGTCACCACCTCACCCGGCGGCATGGCCCCAGCATCCACCTCAAACCAAACCGCGACGCCATCCTCGGGCGCCCACCGCACAACCCGCTCAGTCCGCACGCCCGTTTCGACAATTTGAACGCTCCGCACCCGCGGTGAGCCCTGCCCATCCCGCTCCCGACCCACGCGACCGTCGCCCAAGGTGTACGCATAGCGCACCGGCACCCCAACAGGCCAACGCAAGGTGATCCGATAGCGACCCTGCGCATCGGGCAAAATCTGCGGCGCGCGCATGGGGTCGAGCCAACGACCCTGCCGCGTCGGCGCGTCGAGCAGACCCAAACGCCGCAGGGTACCAACCACTCGTACAGGCACGCCGGGTACAGTGCCCTCAGGTAGCTGGACTTCCAGCGTGAGCTCCACATCCCGCGTGGGCTGCAGACGCACCTGAATAGGCGTCGTAGCCGCGGCAGCGACCAAGGCCTCCTGTTGCCAAGGCTGGTAACGCGCGTCCGGATGGTAAAAGACCACGTTGTACGCGCCAGGTGTCAAACCTTCAAGACGAAAGCGCCCCTGCGGATCAGTCCGCGCGATGTGTCCCCCGGCAAGCACCAGGATGTCCGGCACCGGCTGCCCGGTTTGGGCATCCAACACCGCACCCTCCAGGCGCCCCAAACCCGCGCGCACCTGGGCCGAGTTGTCCACAGCCCCACCAGGTAACCAACGCTGCACTTGCTCCCGCACGTGCACACGAGGAGCTACCAGAACCGCGCGATAGGCGACCTCCGCGCCCCAGGCGGTACGCTCAATTTCACGCGTCCCATCAGCCCGTTGCAGCTCAAAGCGATAGAAAACCAGCTGGTCAACCGGCCACGTCAAGTTGAGGCGGTACATCCCATCGCCAACTCGACTCAAGGGATACGCGACAGCCTCATCCCCCTGGAACACATCCCACACACGTAGCACCACCGCCGCGTCCGTAGGCGTATCGCCAGGCACATGGACCTCCCACTCAATGCGCCCTAGGGGCCAAGGCGTAGGTTCTGGAGTAACCGTCGCTGTTGCTTCAGGTGGCTGCACGCGCGGCAACGCGGTACAACCAAAAGCAACCCCAAGCCCGAAGCCCAACGCCGTGAGCCACACTAGCCACCTATGTGCGCGCTGTACCATCTCCGCCTCCCCAAAGGCCGGATTCACGGGCCATTACCTCGGAACGCGCCAAACATCCTCGTAGCGCGCCGAACTGGACAATGAGGGAAATAATGCAAAGCTACGGCGAACGCGAAAGAGACGACGTCGCGGGGGATGAAGCTTGACCTCGCGCGCGCGACCGTTCTGCCCAATAGGCCAGCCCCAAACCCAAAAAGTACAACGCGACCAAAGGCAACAACACCAACATCATGTTGATGGGGTCCGGCGTGGGCGTAATAACCGCCGCCAGCACCGCGAGGCCAACAATAATAATGCGCGTGTGCTCTTGCAAAGTCTTCGCCCGCACCCAACCCAGCCGCGCTAACGCATAGATGATCAAAGGAAACTCAAACGCCAGCCCCACCCAAAACATCAGACTCGTTACAAACTGAAAGTACGACTCAGGCCGGGGACGCGTGGGAATGTCCATAAAGTTTAGCAAAAAAGGCAACGCGACAGGCAGCATAACAAAATAAGCAAACAACACGCCAAGCACGAAGAAAAGCAACACCACAGGCATCATAAGCAGAGCCCACACCCGCGTCCGCGGGTACAAGCCCGGTGCAACGAAGGCGTACATCTCCAAATAGATGTATGGCAAGGCCAAAATAAAGCCACTTAGTACCGCCACCCGCATAGTCACCCCGAGGGGTTCAGTCACGCCAATGGCCTGAAGGTTCTCCAGGCCACCAATAGGCCGCGTAAGCCAATCCATCAGGATGGGCAAGAACGCAAAACTAAGGAAAGTAGCCAAAAAGAACACGATAAGCGCGCGCAACAGGTGCGGCCGAAACGCGAGTAAGTGCTCCAACACCTGCTGCGGTTGCTGAACCGCAGTACTCAGGGCATCGGGGAAAGGCTGCTCCCTTGGCGGCTCGGTGAAGAAGCGAACCACGCGCTGCCGCAAGCGATACACCCCCCGCGCGGCCCAACGCCACGCGCGCCAAAGCTGCCACCACGGCCACCATAAGGGAAGAAGCAACCGTATAAGGCCGCGCTGCAAACGCTTCCCCAGACTCATGACACATCCTCAGCGTCAACGGAGGGATGGGACCGGTCGGCGATGTCTGGCTCTGAGGCCCCAGGAGGCGGCGACCCAGCCGCGCCAGGCGCCGCGACAAAAGGATGGGGCACATCATCCTGGGGTACGACACGGTCCGGCGCGGATGAGGATGGCGTTGCCGGAGGAATACGGCCCTGGTCCTGCCGACGGCGCACATCCTCATCAACAGAGCGCCGCGCCCCAGGCGCGCGCACAGCTGCGTCCCATTCTCGCCAGGCTTGCTCTAGGTTAGCCTCGCGCATTGCCTGTTGAAAGGTGCGATTCAAGGTATACCGCGCGCGCGTGACCGCCTGCCAAGCCTCGGAACGCAGGACCCGAGCCCACAACGCTCCCAACTTACGCATCGTTCCGACCCAATCCTCCGGCCGGAAGAGCAGCAAGATCAAGATGAGCAACATGAGCAGCTCAGGGCCACCGATGTTAAACATGGGTCACTCCTCCGGCTGCTCACCCGTGGCCACATCATCCATCATCATCTTCGCAGCCTGCTGCAAATCTTGGCGAATGGTGTCCAAATCGCGCGCAATACTCCCCAAGACACCATTTACAAACCGTGGGGTACTTTCACTGCCGAATGCCTTGGCCAGCTCCACCGCCTCATTGACTACCACGCGCGTCGGCGTCTTTTCAGGTGACAGAGCCATTTCCCATAACGCCAACCGCAGAATATTCCGCTCAATCGCGGGCAAGTGCTCTACTGGCCACGCGGGAGCGTGCCGCGCGATGTGTCGGTCCAACCACGGCCGCAGGGGCACGACACCCTCGACCAACTGCTGAGCGAACGCGGCCAGCTCAGGCTCCAGGGGCTCCGCGCGCAAACGCTCTTGAAGCACCGTCGCAGGCGGGTGCCCCGCGAGGTCAATCTCATAAAGCGCCTTAAGGGCCAGGGCTCGTGCGCGCGTCCGGGCCTTCATTCCGCCTCCGACTCAGGGAAATAGATATCCTCAATATGTACATTGATACGGCCAGGCGTCATGCCAAGCATCCGTTCCAAAGCCTGAGCGAGCGCCCGCTGCACATCCCGGCTCACCTGCCGGATGTTCTGACGGCCATCTAGAATTACGTACACATCTACATCAACCACATCATCTTCATGGATCTGCAATCGTACGCCCTGCTCCTGACGACGCAAAAACCGGTTCACCGCGCCCGGAACAGGAGCCAAGGCGTGCACACCTGGAACCTTGAGGGCCTCAAGGCGCATAATTGCCAACAGCACGTCGGGCGCAATGGTCGTCTTGCCCGGAGTAACATTCGGATCGGCCATGATCCTTTCCTCCCAAAACAGTCCAAAACAGTTGCCCCCATTATAGCGGAAAGGCCAACATCACGAGCCCGACGTTTCCTGGGGACCTTCCAATAAATGACGGCGCACCTGCTCCACATTCTTGTGCTTTGTGTAAATGGTAATTTTGTCGCCCGCATGCAAGAGGGTATCGCCATGGGGGAACCACACCTTACGCCCCCGTCGCACCGAGACCAACAAGCTATCTTTGGGCAAATGCAAGTCACGTACCCGCTTATTCACAGCCCACGCGTTGGGCGGAAGCTCAATCTGGAAGAAAGCCAGATCTTCATCATGGGTGATAGCCATATCCTGGCGCAACTGCTTTTCCTCTTCCTGTCGCGCAACCGCGACGTTGTAGGCGGTGATGATATCGCGACGCCGAATCACGCCAATAAGATGGCGGGGGTTGGTGCGCTCCACCACGGGCAAACGGCTCACATCTCGCAAGCCCATCTTGCGCATGACATCCCACAAGTTCTCATCAGGATAGGCAACCACGATGTCCGTGGTCATGATATCGCGCACTTTAAGGTTTTCAAAGTCCGGCCGCTGGGTTGCGCGCTGATAGTCGCTCAACGCGACCACGCCCACGAGCTCGCCCTTATGGTTGAGAACGGGAAAGCCATGGACGTGCGCCTCTTCAAAGGCCTGGCCCAGCATCTTGACCGGCATCCAATCGGGTACGGTCTCAGGGTGGGGGTCCATAGCCTGGGCCACCGTAATGCGTTCCATAATATCCACGTTACGACCGTAGCGCAGCGTAATGCCCCGTAACCGTAGTTTGAGGGTGTAAATGGATTCCTTGTGCAAATGATGCGCGATAAGGGTGCTCACCACCGTCGCGAACATCAACGGCAAGATCAAGCGATAGTCGTTGGACATCTCGAACACAATCATGATCGCGGTAATGGGTGCGCGCGCCGCTCCCGCGAAGGTCGCGGCCATGCCCACGAGCGCGTACGCGCCCGGATTAATGCCCAAGCCGGGCAACCAGGCCTTCAGCACCAGGCCAAGGCTACCGCCCAACGCCGCGCCCGCAAACAGCGCAGGGGCAAACACGCCGCCCGAGTTCCCTGAACCCAAGGTAAAGCTGGTCGCGATGAGCTTGATGAAGGCCAGCGAGAACAACAACCCCAACGAAATCTGAACGTTCGTCCGAATCACCTCGCCAATGAACTCCAGCCCTGGCCCCAACACCTGGGGAAAGAAGAGCCCAATGGCCGCCGTCAAAGCCATCCCCACCGCGGGCTTAAGCCATTCAACGAAGTTCCAGTTATCAAAAATTTCTTCCATTGTGTAGAGAATTTTGATGAAAAACACCGCAAGAAGCGCGGTCAAGACGCCTAAGAAGGTATAAAATATCAATTCTATGGGCGAACCCAGACCATATGGCTGCACCTGAAACGCGGGCGCCTCGCCCAAATACGCGTGGCTGACGATGCTCGCGGTCACGGCCGCGATGACCACGATCCCGAAGTTCGCCATTTCGAACTCGCCCAGGATGACCTCAAGCGCGAACATCACGCCCGCGATGGGCGCGTTAAAAGTCGCGGCAATGCCGCTAGCCGCGCCAGCCGCGACCAAAATCTTCAAGCGCTCGGTAGAGAACCGCAACCACTGGCCCAACACCGAGCCCAAGGCCGCGCCAATCTGCACAATGGGCCCTTCTCGGCCAGCCGAGCCACCCACGCCAATGGTAAACGCGGAGCCCAAGGCCTTGGCGACTACCACAGCAGGACGAATGCGCCCACCATGGACCGCGATGGCCAGCATCACTTCAGGCACACCGTGCCCTTTGGCTTCTTGCGCGATGTAGGTCACGATAAGCCCGGTCACAATGCCGCCCAAAATCATGATGCCAAACAGGCCTGGCGCGCCCCAGGCCTCACGCACGCTTTCGCTCCAACGCTGTACGGCCTTAAGCATCCAGATAAACAGGACCGCGCCGTATCCCGTGGTCAGCCCGACAACGATGGCTGTCAACGAAAGCCAGAATAACGTCGGGGGGATAAGCGGGCGGTCCTCCCGTAAGGGAGGAAGGGTTATGCGCGAACTCCCTCCTTCCGAGCGCGTTCCCTCGCTCATGATGCAACCTCCTGGGCTAAGGATTGCCGCCGTACGCTACTGGGCACGTTAACCAACCGCGGGGCACGGTCACGCGCGACAGTCAGCGCGTCGGTCGGGCAGGCTCGATACATGGGCAAATCGGACATGAGGCGCCACGCGGCGCGGGCAAGTACACCCTGCTGGTGCGCGTACGTCAAAAAGGCTGTGCGCGTGGCCTCGTCTTCCCACACGAGCGCGTTAAGCCAAAAGTTGCTCCGCGCGCCCGGAGGCTCGTCCACAAAACCCACGCCGATTCGCGTAGCGAGCTCCCGGTATCCCGCGGCTAGGGCCCGCTTGTCGGCCAAAAAGCGTGGCAGTTGTTCCATCTGGGCCAGCCCGATGGCCGCGTTGACGTTAGGCATTCGGTAATTATAGCCCACTTCGTCGTGGATATACTCGTACGGATGCGGCACTTTCGCGGTTGTGCTCAAATGCCGAATGCGCTCCGCTAGAGCATCATCCTGTGTAACCACCATCCCCCCGCCGCCAGTTGTAACAATTTTGTTGCCATTGAAACTAAAGACGCCTACGTGGCCAAAGGTGCCTACGTGGCGCCCCTGGTACAAACTGCCAAGCCCCTCGGCCGCGTCTTCAACTACGGGAATGTCGTAAGTTCGACACACCTCCACCAGTGCGTCGATGCGCGCGGGATGGCCGAACGTGTGTACAGGAACACAAGCCGCAATACGTCGACCTGTCTGTCGGTTATACACCCCGTCCGCCTTGGCAATCGCGTTGGCCTTCAGGTACGCAGCAACGGCATCGGGCGAGAGGCCGAGGGTATCAGGATCAATATCCAGGAAAACAGGATGCGCATGCAGGTACCGGATCGCGTTCGCGGTGGCGACAAAGGTGAGCGGCTGGGTAAGGACATCATCCCCCGAACGGACGCCTACCGCGTGCAAGGCTAAATGCAAACCCGCGGTACCGCTCACCACCGCGATGGCGTGCCGAGCTCCCACGTACGCGGCGAAACGTTGCTCAAATTCGCGCACAAAAGGCCCAATATATGAGACAAAGGTGCTGCGAATGGTCTCGGCGAGGTACTCGGTTTCCCGTCCCGCGAAACGCGGCACGTGCAGCGGGATGGGGTCTTCATCCGGATATTGCGCCCGGATGAACGTAAGCACCGCGTCAAATCGGGGGTCGGTCATGGCAGCCATCCCCTGTATGCTCTCACATCGCGCGAAGGAACGCCCGGAGGAGCCATGTTTGCGATGCAGGTACGTCCGGACTCGGTGTGCACCTCCGGCCGCGGGGCCGCAGCCCCATCTACGGCACGTTGCGATAGCGAGGATCGTCGGGGTTTGAAATAAAACCCGAGCGAATGAGGTGATGAATTTCGCGAATGCCGTCGGGCACGCGGCGGGTCACGTGATACCCCAAGACCCGGCGGATCTTTTCGAAGGACACCCGATAATCGCGCGGGTCCTCGTCCTTGTGCACATACACCACGTCGCCCTGAACTGGGATGATCTGCTGGATGAGCTCGACCAGGGTTTTCTTCTGGTAGTTCTCCCGGGTGTCGCCCACGTTGAACACGTCGTAGGCCACCTTCTCCGC
>JAADFA010000026.1 GCA_013153135.1 Chloroflexota bacterium | reverse complement strand
GGGGGCCCGAGCCGGGCCCCCGGGAAAGGATGGGGTGGGGGGGCTAGCGTTACGGTGTCAGGCTGTTCAGCGTCATGGCTTGGGATTCTTGCACCTGATCCGCGGACTGTTGGGCACCTGTATTAATAAGGTACTCACTCTCCACAATGCGGTCGGCCATGACGCCAATTTGCAACTCAGTCCACAAGATGCGATCAGCCATTTCGCCAATGCGGTCGGCCATGACGCCAATGTCGTCAGACAGGCGCAACGTTGTGGCTTCGGAGTTATCAATGCGGGTGTTGACATCGTCCGTGGTGACAGCCTGCGCGGCCGCGTCGGATTCACTTTGTTGAGCGAGATCGGTCGTCCCTTGCACCGCGGCCAGGGCCACGTCCGTGGGCTCGGCAGCCCAAGCAGGGCTCGGGCCCATTAGCCAAGCGGTTAAAGTCGCTATCAGCATCAGGGTAGCAAAAAAGAATCGCTTCATAATGTTACCTCCGCGTTGCACAAAGTGTGAATGGTGTGGTTTGCCGTTGTCGCTTCTTAGGACGCGACCCCTGAGCTGAAGGTCACATTTTTGGGAACTCATGAACAAGCTCTGCTCTCCCTTCGCGGGTGCGAGCAAATCCTGCCGAAGGAAGCCCATGCCGCGAGCGTGCCTGAGCCCGCGCTAGGCCCGCGGGCGGCGAAACCCGCCCGCTACCAATTTCCCCGCACGCTCCGCACCAGCCGGATAATTCACGCGCAAAGCCGCGGGCTTCAGATCGCGGCGCCCGCGGCGCGCGAGCGCGGCCATGGCCACGGGCCGCGGGGATTCGCGAGCGACGAAACCCACCCGCAAAAATGGTGCGGTGCGTCCTGCGCGTCGTGCCTGGCTCAACGGCGACAGCGCTCTGCGCCTCCCCCTCGTCCTTGCTCATCTCTTCTCTATAACGTTTGCGCGCCTCCCGACCAAAGGGGAGCAGCGTGGTGTTCTTGGCGGTGGTATACTCTACAAGAGGTGGGCGTTGAGCCATGTAAGGAGGGCGTATGAAGCGGGCCGTCAGCATTAGTCTGGGGTCTTCCAAACGCGACAAACGTGTTGAGATCGAGCTCTTAGGCGAAAAGGTGGTCATCGAACGCATCGGGACCGATGGCGACCGAGAAAAAGCCGCCCGCCTGTTCCGCGAGCTCGACGGCAAGGTCGACGCGTTCGGTGTAGGCGGCGCGGACTTGGCCGCGGTGGTCGATGGCCGCGAGTACCCGCTGTATTCGGTCCTGCCCCTGGTCAAGGACGTCAAACACACGCCCTATACCGACGGTGCAGGGCTCAAAAATACCCTCGAGTACCGTGTCGCGTTTTTTATCGACAAGCACTTGGGTGACTACATCCGGGAACATGGCGGGAAAAAAGCCTTCATCACCGTTGGCGTCGACCGCTGGGGTATGACCAAATCCTTCGTCGACGCGGGTTATGAGACCATCTTTGGCGACTTTATGTTTGGATTGGGCCTACCCATACCTGTGCGGTCATTACGGACGCTAAAATTGCTCGCGCGGGTGATGCTCCCCATTGTGGGCCGTTTCCCCTTCGAATGGCTTTATCCTACAGGCGCGAAGCAAGAACAGCGCATCCCCAAGTGGGAGAAGTACTATCGATGGGCTACGGTTATCGCGGGCGATTGCCATTACATTAAGCGCCACCTACCCGATCACTTGCCTGGCAAGATCATCGCGACCAACACGACCACGCCCGAAGATATTGAGCTTTTCCGACGAGTAGGTATCAAATATGTCGTCACAACCACGCCCCGACTGGATGGACGCTCTTTCGGCACCAATATGATGGAGGCAGCCCTTATCGCGGTTGCGGGCAAAGGCCGACGTTTGACCACTGAGGAGCTCAACGCTTTAATCGACGAGCTCGGCCTTGAGCCGCAACTTCTTGAACTCTAACCCCAGCGAACGGCACGCGCCATCCCCGACCGGCACGCCCCGCCCAAAACCACACGCCGGTCGCGCCGAGGAGGCGAGGATGAAAGCCATTGTCATGGCCGGCGGAACGCCAACGCCGGATGACCCTTTGTACCCCTACACGCAAGGTAAACCCAAAGCCCTCTTGGATATCGCGGGGCAACCCATGCTGCAGTGGGTGTTGGACGCGATCAACCAGGCCCATCACATCGATGAAATCCTCATCTTCGGGACCGACGCCCAAGCTTACCCTTGGCGCCTACAAAAACCTGTGCGCTGGCGGCCTGATAAAGGTAGTATGGTGAAGAATATTTTATCCGGCCTCGAGGAAATCAGCTATGACACACCTCAAGACGCGTGGGTGATGCTTATTTCCGGTGACGTGCCGACTGTGACCGGCCATATCCTGGACTGGGTCGCGACCAACGCACAACACTTTCCAACGGTCGACGTAATCTACCACGTGGTTACACGGGACATCATGGAGAAGCGTTTCCCAGGTGTACGGCGCACGTACCTGCGCCTGCGAGATGTGGAAGTATGCGGTGCGGATGTCAACCTGGTACGCGTTCGCGTGGGACAGCGGGGAGACGATCTGTGGGAACGGCTCTACGCGGCGCGCAAATCCCCTTTGAAACAGGCCGCCCTTATCGGTTGGGGCACGCTGCTCAAAATCTTGTTGCGTCGCCTTACCCTGGCGGAAGCCGTGGCCGAAGTATCGCAACGCTTGAACCTGCCCGGCATCGCTGTGCTGGCGCCCTACGCCGAGATCGCGATGGACGTGGATAAGCCTGAACACGTAGACATCGTACGCCGCGAGCTCGCACAGCATCGTGAGGTTGAAACATGAACCTGGGTCGCCGCCTGCACACGTGGGACCAACGCGGCGCAACATGGCTACAAGGACCTGTCTATCGTTCGCGAGGCTGGCGCATCATGGCCCATCTGCTCGCTCATAGCGGCGATGGGCCCTTGGTAATGCTCGTTTTGGCCCTTTTGGCGTGGCGCGGGCCCGAGCCCTGGCGCGCGGCAGCCTGGCATGGCCTGATCGCGGTTGTAGGGCTGGCTCTCATCGTCACGGGCATCAAATATGCCGTGCGACGAGAGCGGCCCCAAAGCCCCTGGGGGGGCGTGTATCGCAAAACCGATCCGCATGCGTTCCCCTCAGGTCACGCGGCCCGAGCTGCTCTGGTAACCGTGCTCGCGTGGCGCTGGCTCCCCGCGGAATGGGCTTGGGCCATCACCATCTGGGCTTTGGGCGTGAGCTGGGCGCGTATGGCCCTCGGACTGCACTATCCGACCGACGTGTTGGCTGGCTGGCTCTTAGGCGCCCTGGTGGGCAGCCTCTGGCCAACACCCCAAACCCGCTAACTACGGAAACCTATCTCAAACCAGTAACTAAATTCGCATGAAAAAAACACGAATCTTGAACCCTCGCGATGGTTTTCTGGTTATTTACTTCGGCTTACTTGCCTGCCTGGCGTACGTACGCCTGCACCAGGCCTACCTGATCCATCACTCCTGGATCATGGGCGATTGGCTCATCAACTACGCGGCCGGTTTCGTCCGACGGGGGTTCGTGGGCAGCGCGCTTTTTATGCTAAGCCGCGCCTTGGGGCTACCCTTGGGCGTGCTGACTTACCACTTTATTTTCGCGGTGTATGGTCTGTTTTTGTTCTATAGCGCGCGCTTACTGCGCCGACAACCCAGCCTCCTTCCCTACGCTTTTGTGCTCACCGCTCCTTTCCTCTTCCTCTTCCCTGTGTATGACGCTCAAGGTGCATACCGTAAGGAGATCGCCCTCTTGGCTCTCTTAGCCTGGCTGGTCGACACAGCCCAACGGCATCCTGCACGCGTAGCCCAAACCACGCTAACAGCCTGGGCCGTGGTCCCACTGCTTCTACTAAGCCATGAAGGATTGCTCGCATGGACCCCCTTTCTCCTTGTGCCTGCCGTGCGACTTCACAAGCACTGGACCGTGCGGCAGCAGCGGGCTTTGCTCCTGCTCATTGCTTTAAGCGTACTCGTTTGGGGCGCAACGTTGTATTACCGCGGTGATGGAACGCAAGCTGAGCGCATCCAACGCGCGCTGTACCAAGCGGGCTACGCGCCCATCTCCAATGAAGAGCGAGAAAGCACGCTGGTTTGGTGGTGGCGCCTTCCCTTAGCGAGCATTCTCCGCTACCAGGCGCAACGGTTGCGCAACGGCGTCCAAATAGCCCAAATCCTGGTCTTTCCGCTGCTTGCCGCGCCCGCGTTTATTCCCCTGGCCCCGCGCATGCGCTGGCTGTGTCAAACGCGGGCCGTCTGCAAGCTAATTGGGCTGAGCGCGTTCCTTACCCTAGGCCTCATGGTTGTGGCGGTGGATTGGGGCCGGATGCTCTATACCTTTAGCATGGCCTTGGTGCTGCTCACCCTGTTGGACGTGCGGCCCATTCCCCTGCGCTTCCGCTCCCATGGATGGCGCGCGCTGTACCTGGGGACGGCCGTGCTCTATGGCCTGAGCTGGAAATGGCATCATATGTTCGGCGCTTTCAGTTGCACCCCTGCGTGTTGGCAGGAAATCATTCAATATTACCTTCGCGCGTGCCATAACCTGCTCCTAAAGTTCTGAGCGGGTGCAGGCAAATCTCGTAGAAGCCCATGCCGCGGGCGGCGAAACCCGCCCGCTATCCTCGCTGCCTGCCACGCGCCCCGCGCGTTGGGCCGAACCATCCGCACGCAATTTTTTGCCAACCAGCCGCGGGCTTCAGCCTGCGGCGCCTGCGGCACGCGAGCGCGGCCTTGGCCCGCGGGCTTCCTGCCCGCAGCGGCGCCAACGGCGACAGCCCCCTGCGCCTCTCCCTCGCCACGTGACCGTTTCGACAACCTTTGCGTACACCCTTCTGAGTCCCGAAGCGGCACGGTCCCGAAAATGGGCCCAAAGACCCATCCCAAAACAAAACCGCGGGGTAACCCCGCGGTTTGCTTACCCAACTTAGGCTCCATCCCCCAGGCTCCCTTAGCCCAAGGCTGCTTCGTAACGCCGGGCAACCTCATTCCAATTGACCACGTTCCACCACGCATCGACATATGCCGCGCGGCGGTTTTGATAGCGCAAGTAATACGCGTGCTCCCACACGTCCAAGCCCAAAATGGGCATCCCCTCGAGCTCGACCAAACCGCCCATGAGGGGGTTGTCCTGGTT
This sequence comes from Chloroflexota bacterium, assembly GCA_013153135.1. GTDB lineage: Bacteria > Chloroflexota > Anaerolineae > Anaerolineales > DRMV01 > JAADEN01. Next base: position 2,492 of record JAADFA010000026.1, on the reverse strand, counting down.
GGGGGTGGAACTGACAGCCAACGAGCCGTCCGGACGCACGACCAACCACGCCCAGCCCGAGCCGAAGCGAGTCTTGGCTGCGGTGGAGAAAGCCTCTCGAAACGCGGCGAAACTGCCGAAAGCACGCGCGATTGCCTCCGCCAGCGCGCCCGAAGGCTCCCCGCCGCCCTGGGGCGACATCACCGACCAAAAGAGACTGTGGTTGAAGTGTCCACCGCCATTGTTGCGCACCGCGGTCCGGATTTCCTCCGGAACCTGGCTCAACTGGCGCAATAGCGTCACAATATCCTTATCTGCCCACTCGGGATAGTTGGCCAACGCCGCGTTAAGTTTGTTGACATAACCACCATGATGCTTGGTATAGTGGATCATCATAGTGCACGCATCAATATAGGGTTCCAACGCGTCATACGCATACAGCAAGGGCGGAAGTTCAAAAGCCATGGTTCACCTCCTCAATGGCTTTGTATAACACCGATCCGATTTTCGGTTTGCGCAATTGTAACCTCAAAACACCCTACCAACAAGGGGGTCAAGCCTGGGTCGCTGGCGGCAATTCCTGGTCTGATGCAGGCCAAAAGACGTGAGGCTGGCCCGTAATGCGGAGTGCGTCGAGGGAAGGCCAAGGCAGCGCGGCGAAGCGTTGTTGGACCTCGGCCATGGTATCACCGCCGACTTTCTCCAGCACCGCGTCCGCGAGCACAAAGGCCACCATCGCCTCGATCACGGGCACCGCGCGCGGCACTGGGCAAAAGTCCGAGCGTTCGTAGCGGGTCTCCGTCTCCAGGCCGGTCGCGACGTCCACCGTGGGTTGTGGGGTCAACGTCGTGGGGATGGGCTTCATCGCGGCCCGGAGCACGATGGGCTGGCCATTGGAGATACCCGCCTCGATCCCGCCAGCCCGGTTTGTAGGCCGCACAATGTCCCGGTCGCGCAGGCGTAGCGGGTCATGGGCCTGGGTTCCGAGTTGTGCGGCTTGCTCCCAGCCCTCGCCCAGGCTCACAGCCTTGATCGCGGGCACGCTCATCACCGCGGCCGCGAGCCGCGCGTCCAGGCGGCGGTCCCAATGCACATGGCTCCCCAAGCCCGGTGGCACCCCCGTTGCGACCACTTCGATCACGCCGCCCAGGGTCTCCCGAGCCTGCATTGCTCGCTGAATGGCCACCTCCATTGCCACAGACGCGTCAGGGTCGGGACAGCGCACCGGACTGGCCTCAGCTTGGGCCCAACGCGACGTGTAGCTCTCGGGCAGCCGTTGGGCGTGAACATCGCCGATAGCAAGCACGTAGCCCTGGACACGAATGCCCAACGCGGCCAAAAACTGTTTGCACAGCGCGCCCACCGCGACCCGCGCGGCTGTCTCGCGTGCCGACGCGCGTTCCAATCCAGGACGGAGATCGGTGTAGCCGTACTTCAAAGCCGCAGCCAAGTCGCCGTGACCGGGCCGCGGCGTCGTAAAAGGCGGGATGAGTTTGCCGCGCCATTTGGCATGATCCCGATTGGGGATCCACAAGGCAATGGGTGCGCCCGTAGTTTGGCCCGCGAGTACGCCGCTGAGGATGTGGGCCCGGTCGCGCTCGATACGCATTCGCGGCCCAGAACCCGCGCCCTTTTGTCGCCGCGCGAGCTCGCGCACCAACGCGTCTTCATCCACCTTCAAGCCCGCGGGCAGGCCCTCAAGCACAGCAATCAAGCCCGGGCCATGAGATTCGCCAGCCGTGAGAAAACGCAAAGCCATGGATTGGCTCCTAGGATGCAGAAGGGTTCTCAATCGTCCGGCCCTGGATCGGGTCGGCAGGGGTCGTTGGGATCCGGGTCTTCAGGCGGCATCCCTGGGGTATCGGGTCCGTACTCGCACACCGCGCGCCAGGGCCGGTAGTGCGTAAAGAACACGTCTCGATATAACAATTCACCATCCCGATACACCTCACGAATCACCCGAACCTTGCCACCTTCGACAGCCCAGTCTACCTGACGCACCACCCCCTTAGGCAGCTCGGGGTTCTCGATATATTGCGGCGGAGGCGGGTCTTCGCGATCCTGCAACCCCGTGGTATCCCAATAGACCGTGCGCCCGTCGGAGGTAGAGTAGAAACGCCACGTGATGTAGCGATGAGGTGCATTGACCTCCACGTCCATCAGGATCCAATAAGGTGTATCGTTCTTAAACTTGAAGTCCACCAAAGGCACGTACACCGTCGCGTCCATTCCCGCCCAACGGGGGTCGATGCGTCCGCTCGCGGTCTGCTCGTAATACAACACTCGGTACGCATGCGGGTGCCGCTCCACAATGGGATAGCCGCCGAAGAACGCCGTGCGGAACAAGGTCGTGCTCACTTGACATACCCCACCCCCGACGCCGCGAATCGTCCGGTCGCCGTAAATGATGAGCGACTCCGCATAACCATTATCTAAACTAACATCACCTAAAACTTGGGCCATGGAGAAGACCTCACCGGGAGCGACCAGGTAGCCATGGAAGCGCGCAGCCG
>JAADFA010000055.1 GCA_013153135.1 Chloroflexota bacterium | reverse complement strand
GCAAATACGCGTCAAACGCCTGGGCCGATTCGATGTAACGTTCGAGCCGGAAATACATCCAAGCCAAATGGAAGTAGGCTTGCTGCGCGGCGCGCGTCATTGGGTATTGTGCGAGAACCTCGCGTAACAAATTAAGCGCCGCGGCCGTATTTCCTTGTTGAGCCCGGGCGCGCGCTTGGCCTAGTAAGGCTTGGGCTCGTTCTTCGGGTGTGGTGGCTTGCTGATACGCGCGCTGGAACGCGGCGAAGGCCGCGTCCCAATCGCCGTAGAAGAGCCAGCGCCACCCTTGGACGAGGTCATCCGACCAGGTCGGCGTCGGCGAGGGGGTTGGGTAGGGGGTCACGGTCCACGTTGCTGTTGGGCCGAGCGCGGGCTGGGGGGGTGTGACGGAGGGTGTGGTTCTGGCCAGCGGCATGTTGCAGGCCAGGGTGAGCAGAAGCCCTAAGAGCGCCCAGCGGATTAGCTGCCATCGTCGACGCATATGCCTTTCCTCCCGCTGGGATTCTAACCGATGCTCGGGCAAAGGGGAAGCATGTTCAACGCACGGAGGGGTCATTGAAGCGAGGGATCGAATCACGCGGCGGGGCACATGAGAATTTGGCATTAAAAACGCTTTAAATTCGGCTTGCCTAAGGCCCGAATTTATCCATGCTATAGACGCGTTTCGGGCAGCAAAGACGTATCTAAGGAAGGGGTTGAGGGGTTAAATTCGCGCGCAAGGGGCAAGGAAAAGGGGCTTAGGGGCACAAAGGTTTGGGAGTGCGGCTTTCGCTTTTTTATGTGAACCATGTCACAAATCGCGAAAAAACGAAAAGCATAATAGACTTGACGAATAGGTTTTTGTGCCTTAGAATTGGAACCATCCTACAAGAGGAGACATGTCCGATGAACGGGGAGGCTTACACGCTGCTCCAAGAAACGCGCCAAGAGTTAGGCGCGTCGGTGATTCTTATCGCGAATGAAGCCGGGCAGGCCCTGCTGTATGAAGGCATTGAGCCTCCGCAGACCATGGACCTGCTGGCGGCGCTGGGGGCTGCAGGCCTCAGCGCGTTGCAAGAAATTATTAGCGCGTCGTTCAAAGGCCTGGGGCGTCGTGCCCAAGGCGATCAAATCCTTATTTTGGAGGTGGAACCCGGCATTATTCTCATCCTTGCCCGGGCGCCGTTTATCTTTTTGGCTATCTTGTCCGACAAGACGCGGCTGGGGCTGGCTCGGCTCTTGTTGCGCCGCCTGGCGAACAAGTATCCGTGGGAGTCCCTCCTCCAGCCCGCGGCCAAGCAAGACCTGCCCCTGCCCAAACAGACCAATTCCCACGAAGCGCGCAAGCAACTCTTTCGAGATTTGTGGGCGAGGTAGCATATCATGCGCATCGCATGGGATCGTCGCGAGTTGCTACTCAAAGTTGTATATTATGGCCCTCCACGGGCGGGAAAGACCACCAACTTGGAACAGTTGCAGCAGATGATCGCACCGGAGCATCGCAGCGACTTGATCTCCCTCAATACATATGGTGATCGTACGTTGTTTTTTGATCTTCTGCAGGTATCGTTGAGCCAGGTCGGCGGTCTGACCCCTCGCGTTAGTGTATACACGGTGCCGGGGCAGCCGCGTTATCGCCGGGTGCGGGAGATCGTGTTGCGCGGCGCAGACGGTGTGATCTATGTTGCTGATAGTTCGCCAGAACGCTTGGGTGAGAATGTGCGCTTATGGCACCAGATGCATCAACAGCTGCGGGCCATGCGCCAAGAAGTGCCCATCATCATTCAAGTCAACAAGCGAGACCTGCCCAACGCCTTGCCCACTCAAAGCATCTTGCGGGCCCTCGACCCGCATGGTAAGTATCAGGCGCTGGAGGCGCAAGCCAAGCACGGCGTCGGCGTCAAGGAGGCCTTCATGCAAATCTTGATGATGATCCTCACAGGAGAAATCGTATGACGAAACCGGCGTCTCCCTCCCCCAGCGCGCGTGAGGCGCAACAATGCCTCATGAGCCGCACCTGGCGTGAAATCCTGCAGGAGATGGTGAACGCGTCGGGCTTATGGGCCGCGGTCTTGACGGATTTTCAAGGCCTGCCTTTCGCCCACGCGTTCTCCGAGTCGTGGCTCGAACGGAACGAGTACGAGCGCCAGTTTGTCGTTGACATCCTGGCCGCTTTCGCCCCGCCCCTGCTACGCACCGGAGGTCAGCTCAAGCAGTACGTGGGCGCGTTCAATCTGGACGAGATCAGCATCCGGACGAAGTCGGGTGCGCGTATCGTGTCCAGCATTTTCGAATGGCGCAACACGCCCCTGATCTTGACCATCTTGGTGCCGCCGCGGCGGTACTACCGTCGCATCCTAAAGCGAACGATCCGTAAATTACGTTCGCTTGACGGGAGTACGTTACCATGACGTTACAAGGTTCGCTCCAAGAAGTCGACCTCCCGCACATTGTCGACTTAGCCCGTGGCATGGGCGATGCGGTGGCGGTTGTGCTCGATACCCCCCAGGGGTTGTGGACGTTGTACGTCGAAGACGGCCGCGTTGTCCATGCTGAAGGACCCCACGGGGAACGTGGCGAGGACGCGGTCGCCACGGCCCTCGTCCGGCGTGAGGGCACGTTCCACCTCGAACCTGGACGCCTACCCGCTACTCGAACCATTCAGCGCCCCTGGAACGCAGTCCTGCTCGACGCTCTGCGCCGTCTGGACGAAGCCGGGGCCCCATCCCAACCTGAGTCGTATGAGGAGGAACCCATGACCAAACCCAAGAAAATGCGCGAGCGCATTGCCGATGCCCTGGAAGACCTGCTCAATGAATCCTCGGACATCATCGGCGCGGCGGTCGTTGGTGTTGACGGTCTAATCTATAGCGCAAACTTCCCTCGTCGGGATACCGATGACAACCTGGTGGCTGCTGTGGCTGCGGCGGTCTACGGCTTGAGCCAGCGAAGCATGAAGCAGACTCAGCGAGGCACCTTCGTCCAAACCCTGATTCAAGGGTCGGACGGCTATATGTTGGTTCGGAGCATCACGCCCCAGGTACTCTTTGTGGGCTTACTGCCCGCGGAAGTTAACCTGGGCATGGCCTTCGCGGAGGCCCGGACCATTACCGCTCGTTTGGCCGAAATTCTCCAAGGCCTACGCTAACGTAGGTCGCGGCGTTCTGCCCGACCAGCCCGAAGGCGGCGACCGGATAGCCTGAAGCCGGCGACGACTTCGTGTATCCATGGGGAGGCAGCGTATGGATACCTCCAATATGACAGAGGGGCAACGACGTATGTGGGATCAACTCGTCACCATCCTGTTGTATGGCCTGGAAAAGGGCCTGTGGGACATGCTCGGTGAGGCCTCCTTCGCGGTGACCAACACCGTAGGCCGTGAGATGCTGCGGGTCATGCAAGAAGCGGGCCTCCAGTTGGATCAAGAGGACCCCGGCGAATTGGTGGCCGAGATCGGCCGTCGGTTCGTCGCGGATATGGCTATCGCGGAATCCTTCGATATCGAGAAAGAGAACAGCACGGTCGCGCTCCGCGTCCACAAGTGTTTGCTCATGGATGTGGAGAAAAAGTTGCTTGATCAAGGCATCAAGCCGTTCATGTGCCCTTTCCTTAACATCGCCATGGCGGCCTTACGGGAGCGCACAGGCGGCGCAACGACCATCACCCAGTTCGACGTCAATCCTGAAACGCACCGCTGCTTGTTGCGCTTCCAACTCCTTGACTAGTTGACTAGCAACCCATCGTCTGCGCCGCGCCGTCGATCACCTCGGGGCGACGGGAAACCGTCGCCCCTTTCGCGCGTCAACCTTCGGCCTGGTGCCCTTTGTTTTGCCTTAACAAAACATTGATATCCCGCTTATGTCCCTCTTATGCCCATGGGCTATACCTATAGACGAAGCAAACAACGTCCGAAACGCCGGACGAATCGCGAATCTACACCAAGGAGGTGAGCCATGTCCCTGTTGTACTACGATCCTATCCGCCGGATGCAGCGGTTGATGAGCCTGTTGGGGAGCATGTGGCCTGAGGAGCCGGTGACCGACGCGCGGCAGACCGCGGCCTTGAGCGTACCCTTGGATGTGTACGCGGAAGAGGATGGGTACACCATCGTGGCTTGGGTGCCTGGCTTGGATGTGGATAACATCCACATCGAGGTGGTGGACGACACCGTGACCATCGAGGGCGAATTCCCGGCCCCCGAAGAGGATGAAAAGCGCCAAATCTTGCTCAAAGAAATCCCCGTGGGACGCTTCAAGCGGGTGATCACCTTGCCGACGACTTTGGAGGCCTCGGAGGCGGAGGCTGAGCTGACCAACGGCGTGCTCGTCTTGCGCATCCCCAAGGCCGAAGCGCTGCGCCCGAAGACCATCAAGATCAAGACCAAGAAATAGCCAACGGTTGTTGACTTCGTAAGATACCGCCCCGGTGCACGCGTCGTGCCGGGGCGGTGTTCTTTATTAAGGTGCGCGAGGATTGCGATAGATTCGAACCGCGCCGAAGCGGCGTTCTAAGGGCCAGGTGGCCTCAATCTCCGCGCGCCACTGCGCGACCGCGGGCATGGCATGGCTACCCCAATCCCAGACAGGGTCGATGACCACGTAGCGAGCTCGGCGTGGATCTAAAGGGTAGACCAGTCGCTCCTGGGGAATCCCACGCGGCCAGTGTCGGGTTGTAGCCCCGCGCACCGCGAGGGGGATTTGAAAATCGGTCACGCGCGCGGTCAATCCCCACGCGAGGCTGGGCGACGCGATAACCAAATCCGTTGGGGTCGTATGGGTGTTGAGGTAGCGCTGCGCGGCCTGACCGTCCTCTGGTGCTACGGTAGGCAGGCGCTCTAGAGGTTCATACGGGCCTATGGGGCTTGGCAGGCCAAGGATGGACAGCGTGTGTCCCACAAGCACGCTTGTAGGTATAACCACCAAACCTAGCGTGAGCCCAACCACGAGGCGGAGGATACGTTCGCGATGGCAACATGTGGGTAGGATCATTGTCCACATGTGTTGCAACGTTGCCTTGAGCGAAGGCCATGCGCGTGGAAGCAGCGCCGCGACCCCAATGGCCCAGAAAGGAAAGTAGGGGATGTTGTAATACAGTCCTAGGCCCCAAACCGCCACCGTGCGCGCGAGGATAAACCAAGCCAAGCCCCAGAAAAGGAGCATGAACCGTTGCGCATGCCGCGGAAGGCCAGCAAAGACGCCGATCCACAGCCAGGGCCACAAGGGCTCACGCCACCAGGGGATGTTAAAGTTCAACACAAGCAAAGCGATTTGCATCGACAAGGGGACCGCTGTGCGGTCGAGGAACGCGCGCAGGTCATCATACAACCATCCCCATGCACCGGCATAGGCGTGGGCTAGCAGCGCGGCAGGGAGGAGCCAGGCTAGGCTTAAAGTAAGAAGGGCGTGCCATCCGCGCCGTCCCCGCGCGGTGAGCATAAGCCATAGCACGCCGGGGATGAAGGCGACTGCGGCCAGCTCGCTGCTCAGCGTGGCGCTAAGGCTCAGACCGACCAAGGCGGCTTGGCGCGTCGTAGGGTGTTCAACGTAGCGCAGGAGCGCGAGGGCGAGCAGCAAAACGAGCACAGCTTCTAAATGATAGCCCAAACTTAGGCGGTGATACAGCAAAAAGTAGGGGTATAATGCATAAACAAGCATGGCACCGCAGACGACGTGCCAAGCGCGTGTTAGGCGGTAGGCCAAGTAGCCCGTCAGGCCAATTTGCAAAAGGGCCAAGCCCTGGCTGAGTACACGTGCATGGGCGATGGTAGGACGAGGGAACAGGAGGCGTAATATCTTGGCGAAAAGGGGCATCCGTGCGGCCAGCAGCCAGGCGTGAGCGATGCCGAGATAATGGGTAGGGTGTCGGGCGAGCCAGACCCAAGTTCCTTCGTCGGAGTACCAGCCTGGAGACTGCGTGTAGCCAATATACCGCAATACAGCAGCAAATCCCAATACCCCAAGGCAACCTATCCCGCGAAGAGCCTTCCCCCGACTCATGCGTACGTCCCTAGGAGCGTCGCGCCTATGCCTGACTCAAGCGTTCTTGCAGCGCGCGGATCTCGCCACGTAGCATGGGGTCTTGGGCGAGCTGCTCTTCGATTTTGCGGTAGCCGTGCATAACCGTAGAGTGGTCGCGGCCGCCCAGCACCTGGCCGATCTGAGGCCACGAGAGCCCGACCTCCGTCCGCAGCAGGTACATGGCGATCTGCCTCGGGAGCGCGACGCGCCGAGAACGGCCCTTGCCTTTGAGCTCTTCGATGGTTACGTCATACGTCCGCGCAACCAAATCGAGCACCATGTCAACCGTGGGCCGTGGACGCCGCTGGGGGAGAATGTCCGCAAGCGCGTTGCGCGCGGTCTCCAACGTTAATGGTTGGTTCCACACATCGCAGTACGAGATTAGCCGTTTGAGCGCCCCTTCCAGCTCGCGCACGTTCGAACGCAGGTGCTGCGCGATGAATTCGGCCACTTCGCGCGGCAATTGCACGCCCATGCGTTGGGCCTTGCGTTCGAGGATGGCCACACGCGTCTCGTAGTCCGGCGGCTGAATGTCGGCCATGAGACCGCCCTCGAAACGGGAACGCAGCCGTTCTTCTAGCAAGCGCAAGGCTTTGGGCGGCCGGTCCGAGCTCAAGACCAATTGGCGCCCGCGGTTGTACAGCGTGTTGAAGGTGTGGAAAAACTCGCTTTCAGAGCGCTCTTTTCCAGCAATAAATTGAATATCATCGACCAAAAGGATATCTACGTCCCGATAGCGGGCACGAAACTCGCGCACGGTGTTGGTTTGAATGGCTTCAATGAACGCGTTGACAAAATCCTCCGCTGAAACGTAGAGCACCTTGTACCCACGGGCCAACGCCGCGTGGCCAATCGCGTGCAACAGGTGCGTCTTGCCCAAACCAACACCGCCATAAATGAAGAGCGGATTATGCTGTGCTGCCGGTCGCTCCGCGACAGCCCGGCTTGCAGCATAGGCAAAGCGATTGTTCGCGCCGACGACGAACGTGTCAAAGGTATATTCAGGAATGAGATTGAGAGCAAACGCGTCCATCGTTGCCGTTGGAGATGGGGTAGGTTCCGCTGGGCGAGCTGTGCTTGGGTGGGCGATTTCGACCTGGGGCTCATCCTCCTCGGCTTCCAGGCCCACAATGGGCGCGGGAGGCGAGCCGGGTACGAACTCAATGGCTGCTTGGGGAAGGCCAAAGATCAGGCGCAGCTTGCGTTCTACCAAAGGACGCAAGCGAGTTTGCAACCAGGTCAGCGCGTCTTGCGCGGGCACCGCGACGCGCAGCCGACCGTCTTCCCACGCGAGGCCCCGGGTGTGCCGAAGTTTTTCGTATTGCTCCCGGGGCAGCTCACGGCGCAGCTGGGTCAGCAAGATCCGCCAAGCCACCTCGGGTTGATCGAGGCTGGCGATGGTGGGCGATGTGGTACCAGGCATCATCGTATCCTTCCCCTCCGCTGCATCCATCCCTGCGACCTGCGAGTCGGCAAATCAAGGCCATGTAGAGCACGGACTTCCGCCGTGGATCTGATCCCCATCCTCCAGCGGTCCTTGGTGTTCCCACGGCGTTCCCATTTTACCGAAGCCCTGCCCGGGGCCAAGCCTTTTTGGCTAACTCCAATCTAAAAATGCATGGCTCTTTAAGGTTAGAGAATGTTAAAAACCTGACAGCCTTGGGGCTGAGCCCTGGCTTCAGGTGAATGGTGCGACGCGCCGGAATTTTTGCCCATAGCCTGGCTTGAGGGCCCAAGATTTGCGAAGGTTCGCCGCATCTTCCCTCGGACTTCGTACATGTGGCGGCAGGAAGGTCTATCCCGCGCGCTGCAATTGCTACGGGAGTGCGACTTTTCTCACGCGCAAGGGTGCGAAACGTAAATTTGCCTGTTCGCAGGTAGGGGGCCTTATGCCGCGGCGACGCGCGAAGGATGCACCGTGCGCAACAAGCGTTCGAACAAGGCCAGGTAGGCCCGAGCCGTACGCTCAGGTGCGAAGGTACGTCGCACCTCGTCAGGGTCACCTCGGTAGCGCTCCGGATGTTGTAACACTCGCAGAACCGCCTGGGCTAGGCTTTCAGGATCGCCCACCTCCGCGATTTCGCCCATACCAGTCATACGTACGGGTTGCCGCACACCGGGTAGGTTGGAGGCTACAACCGGCACGCCGTTCATCATGGCTTCGATTTGAACCAAGCCGAAGCTCTCGGTGGAATTGAGGCTGGGCAATACCAAGACATCAAGGTTGGGGTAGAAGGCGGCCATTTCTTCGGGCGAGAGCAGCCCTAAAAAGCGCCAGTGGCCTTGGGCTTCAAACCGCCGGGCGATGGGCATGACCCGTTCCCGGTATGCATCTTCGCCCAGGACGTTCTCGTAGGGCCCTGCATACCACACCAGGGCATTGGGGAAGACCTCCAAAATGCGCGGGAGGGCTTCTAGTAAGACCTCGACGCCTTTCTCTGCGGCTAACCGCGCGGCCATACCGATAACCGGCCGTCGTCCCTCGGGATTGAATCGCTCGCGCAGCGCGCGGATGGCTTCGGGCGACGCGGGTGGCAGTTCGACGGGCGGCAGAATGGTCGTGAGCTTGTGCTGATAGCGTCGCAGGTAGGGTGAATGCGCCGCGTAATCCTGGGTGTAGGTCACAACTTGGTGAGCGAAGGTCGCGGCCAGGTGATCCATGATGTGAACGGCAGTGTTCGCGAGACGGTTGAACCAGCCGGGAGGCAATTTGACGTCGCAATGATATGTAATTACCGTAGGCCGACGGAACAGTCGTCCGCGCAAGGCCATACCTGCTGCGTCGAACTGGGGCAAGTGCAGATTGAGTACATCGTGGGATAAGATGTAACGGGTGGCTTCGAGGCCGAGGGTAGGTTGGATAACGCCCTTGCTGATGCGCATGAGCACAGGCACGCGATGGACATGTACGCCATCCATGATTTCATCCCGCGGGAGCTGGGGGTCATACCGCGAGGTCAGCACAGTGACGTGGTGGCCTAGGCGTGCCAGGGCGCGAGCGAGGCGTTCTGCGTAAATGGTTAGGCCGCTGGTGTGCGGGCGGTAATATGTCAAGGCGATCAGGATGCGCATGGAGCATCTCCCAGAGCAAGGTTTTTGGGCTTTTTAGAGAGGGACTGGGGAGGTTGGTGCGAAAGCTTCGTGTAGCCAAACACCCTCAATTACCCACGCGCTTTCCCCTCCTACCTGTCATCCAAGAACTCTCCCCAAGCAGGGTTATACCAAAAGCACCCGACCCAAAGCAACAGCCGCGGGCCGCCCCTTTCAAGCGGCCCGCGAGCTATCCTTTCAACTCTTGTCTTCAAGACTCATCGGGCACAATAGCAACCACACGCGCCGGGCCAGCACTTCCGCGCTGGATCTTTAGAGGAAAGCACGCAACTTTGAAACCATACGGCGGCAATTGGCCCAAATTAACCAAACGCTCAATCTGGGCGTAGGGTAGATCCACTTGATGCGCGGCCCAGAAAATGCCCGGCTTGCCCCCCGCCATCATGGCTTTGCGTGCCTGTCGGTCCAGGGGTTCATCCCACGACCACGCGTCAATACCCATTACTCGGACCCCTTGCTCATAGAGCCAACGGGTGGCTTCAGGGGTGACCCCCGGACCCCGGAAAACGTAATCCGGAGCATTGTAAAAGGCATCGCGCCCCGTGTACATCAATACAATATCTAGCGGTTTGAGGGTATACCCGATGCGTGCTAGCTCCTGCTGAATTTCTTCCACGGTAATAGGGTCGCCGTCGGCTTTATGCGTCATATTGAGCACCACGCCATCCTGGAAAAACCACTCAAGGGGCAGCTCGTCAATGGTTGGTGCCGGCTGGCCTTGGATGGTGCTGTTGTAATGGTAAGGCGCGTCCACGTGGGTTACGTCATGCGTTCCCATGCGTGTAATGACCTCTGTCGCCCACCCCTCTTGATCCCGAAAGACAGTAGGCGGGATCTTAAGCAGCGCTTGTGCCTGCTGAGCGCCCGCTTTATGGTCAAAATACTGAATCTCAATGCGCATAAATTCGGGCGTTCCCGGTGGGGAAGGGGCAATTGGGGCAGAAAGGTCAATAAAGCGCGGCATCCGTATCGCTCCTTGGGTTGGGATTGGCTCTTATTGTAGCAGAGGGTTCACCACCTGCCAACCGCCGCGTTGAAGGGGGGGCAGGCAAATCTCGTGGAAGCCCATGCCGCGAGCGGCTGAAGCCGCCCGCCTCGCCGCCACGCGTTGGGTTGAATTACCCGCGCGCAATTTTATGCAAATTGGCCGCAGGCGGCGCCTGCCTCCCCCTTGCTCCATGATGGTTCTACAACATTTGCGTGCACCCGTTGGAGGGTACACGTAGGGGAACTTCTAGTGCCGCAGCACTCCTGCACCAACGGCAGAGCCCTCACGCGTCAAAGTCCGAACGCGGTTCTTGAGCGCCAGGATGTGTAAGCGGCTCTGTATCCGCGTCAGGGGCCACGGGATCCGTCGTCCGCTCGTGGGGAGATCGTCCCTTGCGACGCCATTTGATTTGATAGAGCCGCTGATCCGCGGTCTGGAGCAACTCCTCGGGCGTGCGCCCATCCACCGGGTAGTGTGCATGACCAATGGAAAGCTGAATGCGCAAACTAGCCGGTACATCTGCGGCTGGAGTCTCTCGCAAAGCATCCTCAATGCGCCGGATCAGAACGTCCACCTGGGCAGGGTCAAGATCGGGGACCACCAACACGAATTCATCTCCCCCGTAACGTGCGACAAAACCCTTGTGCTCTTTAGCCGTTTGCGTAAGCACAGCCGCGACGTGGCGCAAGACCGCGTCACCAACCGCGTGGCCATATGTGTCGTTAATGTGTTTGAAGTTATCCACGTCGATCATAAGGACGACAATGGGCCGCTGGGTCTTCTCAGCCTGTTTGAGCACCTGGACCATACGCTGCGCCAAGGGACGCCGGTTGAGGGTATGAGTCATGGGGTCCGTCTCCGCTTCGTCCCGCAAGTGCTCGAACAGCAAGGCATTGGCAAGCGCGCTGGCGACGTGTGAGGCCCACAAGCGCAAAACAACCAGTTCCTCTTGGCGAAAGGTGCGCGGCTTATCCCAATAAAGAATCAGCCCCCCTACCGGCCCCTGAAATGTGCTCAGAGGCAGGACGACATACGAACGGAATCCCTCACGGCGGACCTCTTGCACGAACTGAGCATCGTCAATAGCCAGCTGCTCAGTATCTGGCACAATGTAAGGCTCGTGCGTGCTCATCACGCGGATGCCGGGCAAGTTCGCGTACGTACGGGTAACAAAATCCAGGTATGCGTCTGAGAGGCCCCGTGCGTACCAAACGGTCAAACGCTGTTCCCGCGGGTCCAATACATACAGCGCGCCTCGATCCGCGCCTAAGAGTTCCCGACCTCCCTCAACTGCGAGCTCCGCCAGTTGTTTTTTATCCAAGTTGCCCGCGAGGCGCACGGAGAGCCGCCCCAGGTGTTCAAGCAATGAACGATCTTCCTCAAGCTGTGCCTCGGACAATCCGCGAGCCAAGATCAAGCCGACAACGTCCATTGCGTCGCGCATATGCGACTGCCACAGCGGATTGCGAAAGATAGACGAAGGCTCAGGGGTTAGGAAGATAACTAAGCCCAGATACGTTCCCTTGCGGGCCGTACGTAAGGGATAAAAACGTACATCGCTGCCTGAGGGGAAGGGCCATGCGCTGCTCACCACGTGCAGAGGCAGGTCCTGGGGGCTCAGGGGACGGGTTGGATGCGGGGTGCAACGAGCACACGCGCGGGTCAACGCGCGCAAGTCCGCGGGGCTGATCTCTTGGGGTGTGGTGGTGATGCGGTTCCCCTCGCGCGCGGCCATAGCGACCACGGCCTGCCGGCTCTCATCCCAAACAGCTAAATAAACTCGAGGGACACTGCTCAGCGCGGCCAAGTCTTGAACGAGCCCCTGCGCCATGGCGTCAAGGCGCTCCTGGTTTAGGCTCCGGTGCACCAGTTGGCGCAAGTGCGCGAGCAAGCTCCGTTCCCAAGCCGTATCCTGATAAGCCTGCTGAAGGCGCGCACTTAGGAGCAAGGTGATAAACGTTACCGCGCAAAAAACGATCCAGTCGATGCTATTGAGATATAAAATCTGTTGCCAAGATGGCCTTTCGGTTGTACTTAGCGCGCGGATAGGATAAATAGGAAGCCATCCCAGGATGTAAGCAACCATCATGCTCAGATGGGCCAACAGGGTAAGAATGAGCGTTACAATTGCGAAACGGCGGGAGTAGGCCATGGCCACACCCACCAAGAACGCGCTAAGGAGCACGTCCAGCGGACTATAGGGGCCACCCGTTAAATGGATGGCGGTCAAGATCATGACGAGATCAAGCAGAATTTGCAGGTGGGAGAGGCGCACAGCCCAAGGATGAGGAAAGAGATCTCGCTCAGCTAGCGCGTAGATGCCCTCGAATACGAGATGGATAACCAAAGCCAGGGCGATGAGCCCCGCGGCCATGCGGATATGGGGTGTCCACCCAAGGCCAGTGACGCTAAGCGCAAAGGCGACCAAAATGCCCGCCAGCACACCGAAACGGATGCGGCTCAAGAGCCGAATTTGACGGATTGGGACCATCCACACGCGGCGGTCAAAGGTGATCGACAGGTTGTTGAATTTCGGGATGGGTGGGATGAACCGCATCGCGCTCTTCACTCCCCAAGGCCCCGCTTGATGCGGGCTGGAACGCGGGATGTTTCTTTTCGCGCACAAGTTTCAAAAACACACGTACAACGTCGGGGTCGAACCATTTGCCGGCCTTGCTTTCGATGAACTTGAGCGCCTTTTCTTGTGGCCAGGCTTTGCGGTAAGGCCGGTCGGAGGTCAAGGCATCGTACACGTCCACGACCGCGAACAACCGCGCGGGCAGCGGTATCTCTTTGCCCTTGAGTCCGCGGGGATAGCCACTTCCGTCCCAACGTTCGTGGTGCGCATAGGGAATATCCAGGGCAGGGCGCAAGTATTCGATGGAGGATAGGATCTCGTATGCCCGCTCGGGATGTTGCCGCATAATTTCCCATTCCTCCGCGGTCAACGGGCCGGGCTTGCGCAAGATGCGATCGGGAATGCTGATTTTGCCGATATCGTGCAGCAGCGCGCCCCGACGAACGTGCTGCAATTCCTCGTCGCTGAAGTTCATCTCTTTGGCTAACGCCACGGCCATACGCGCGACCCGTTGGGTATGCCCTTCGGTTTCTTCGTCGCGCATGTCGAGCATCTGGACCCAGCCCTCGATGGTGCGGTCGTAGGCCTCGGAAACCTCCTTTAACGCTTTGCGTAGCTCGTTGAGTAAGTGCGCGTTGTCCAGAGCAATGGCGAACTGCGCGCCCAAGGCTTGGGCTAAGGTTTCGATCTCGTCCGGGTCCAAGAACGGCTGTCGTGAGAAGAGTTCGAGCACGCCCCAGAAACGGTCTTGGGCCAAGAGGGGCACGGCAACGTAGCCTTTGAAGTCGTAGCCGCATTCCGCGGGCAGGGGTTGGGCATGGGGGTCCCAACCGGCATCCAAATAAATACGCCGCTCCTGCCGCACTTGGCGGCCGATAGGATGCCGTTCCCAAAAGCTCGCGTCCCGTTTGGCCAAACAATCGGGCTTGGGGAAGCCGGCTTCGCGATGCATAGCCTGACACGGTGCGGGAGCCTCGGCCCAAAAGGTCACTGCGACCGCGTCGAACCCCAAACGCAACATAACTTCCTGCACAAAGATCTCGGCGATTTCCTGACACGAGAGCCGAGACGAGATCGATGTTTCGATAATGCGCCACGTTTGGATCATGGCCAACCGGCGCCGTGCTCGCTCGGCCTCCCAGGCGCGTTGCAGTGCGAGAGCGCTCAAGTGTACGAACCAGGCGTGTGGCAAGGCATCCCAACACGCGGGCACGCGCTCGGGCGGGTTGTAGCACGCGATCGCGATTTCCCATTGGGGCGAGAGGCGCACGGTCCACAAAGCCATGGAGGTTAGCCCCACACTTTGCGCGAGGGCACGCAGCTTGGGCGGGAACTGGTCCGCGGTCCACACGCGCGCGGCACGCATCGATGCGGTCAACAAGTCGTCGAGTAAACCGGGCTGCGCGGTCAAGCCGGGCTGTGGGCTGCCCCGACGCCACACGCTGCGGTACCCCTCGCGGCCTCGACGCATGAAGATCTCCACGCCAGGCGCCTCGCACAGGGCTTGCGCCATCTCGCCGATGAAGGTCAAAACCTCGTCCACACCGCGCGCCTGTAAAAGCCGCGGGCCCACATTGAGGATGACTCGTGTGCCCTGCGCCGCGAAGATGGTGAGCCCTGACCGGCTCATGGGCTCTTGCAAACGCTGCCACCATCCCAAATACAGCCCGCGCTTGACCGGAATGACCGTCTCTTGTACCCATACGGGCGTTTCTCCCTCGCGCAATGCCAAACGCCGCCATCGACGCTCGCGTTTATTTACGGGTGGCCAGCCTTCTGGGCTCCATCCCAACTCATCGAGCCGCCGCCCACATGGCGACACAGCCCCACTGGCCGAATCCCCCGGTGACGCGCCGTTGTTCGACCACCATCGTCGTAGCGCGTCATTGCATTCCAGTAGCTGCCCGCGGGCATCGGCCAGCCATAAGCCATCTTGTTCACTCAACACCGGGTCAAGTCGCCCGGCCCAACTCGCCAGTATGCGATAATAGGCGTTGGAACGACGCCGTAACCAGCGAAGTGACCAAGGATTTCGCGATAAACGACGCAACCAACGCCGTACAAAGCGCCTTAACCACGCCGGGACGGCGCGCCACCGCCGAGGACTGTCTCCATTGTTCATCCTTCAACCCCTCACCGCAACAACGCCTCACATGCCAACCGGAGCTATGTCTTGATGAAACACTCCCTCCTCCCTTGGTGCTCCCCGCATGGGGAATGTCGCGATGTCGCCGGTTGGCCCCCCTCAGGTGAGGCTTTTACACCCGAATTATACGGCAAAAGGCCAATCCAGGCGAGGGTAGATTGACCTTTCGCGAGTTTTGCCTAGCCATACGCAAATTCGCGCGACTTCATCGACCCCGCGTAGTATGATGTAGGGGGAGAGCCTTATGGCAAAAGGAGGTTCCACAATGTCCTACGCGCGCGTAAGCTTACGTGCATTCGTCCTGCTCGGATTGGGGCTGCTGTTGTTGGGCTGCCAAGCACTCATGGGCGGCGGCGAGGCTGCCATGCCAACGTTGCTCCCAACCCCAACGCCTGCGCCCAACCTGACCCAACCCGCGATGCATCCGACCTCGCTGCCTTCTACCCCTGCTCCAACCGAAGCCCCATCATCCGGCGATGCCAACACGGCCCTGCCAACCCCAAGCCAGGATTCAGGCGCTGAGGCCGACGTGGCCTGGTGGTGGTTCCCGGCCGAGGGTGTATCCAGCCTGCGTTTCCGGTATCAGATCATCGTACAATCCCCCCGGCACCAGAATGGCGAACCGTGGACATACGCCGTAGTGGAGGGCGAGGCCCAACGTGAACCCCCCATCGGGCATTGGACTCTATACGAGAAAGGCACTAAAATCCTCGAACTATACGCCACGCCGCAAGAGGCCTATTTATGGCAAGAGGGTCAGGGTTGGATTTACGCGCAGAGCTCTGATGCCACCATGATGAACACCATGGTCCTCCTGGGCCCCGCGCTGGACATGTCCTACGCTATGAGTGCCCCGACTGTGGGACAAGACCAAGGCGCCACGGAGATCAATGGTATCCGCGCGCGGCATTACACGTGGTCTGTCGACCACGTAGACCAATTGCAAGCCTACGACTTGGTGCCCTATGAGTACGAAATCCTGGAGAGCTTGGGCTACCCGCCCGACGCGCAGCCGCGGGTGGTTGCGTTCCAGGCTGACCTATATCTCGCCGAAGACGGCGGTTGGCCTGTCAAACAAACCCTGACTTGGGACCTGCAGGTGGAGGTCAATGGCCAAACCGAACCCCTGCGGGTGCAAGCGCTCTACGAGGTGTATGACTTCAACGCGGATCTGAACCTTCAGATCCCAGCCGAAGCGCAATCGCAAGCCCAGTCTTCCCCCATCCCCATGCCTCCTGGGGCGCAGAACGTCACCAGCATTGTCGGGCCCGGAGGTTCGGGTTGGATTTATCAAACCGATTTGACGCTTGAGGCCTTACTCGCCTTCTGGCAGGAAAATGGCGTGCAGATCCAAGAGCAACTCGGCTCGCTGAACATGGGCAGCGTGATGTTGCAAGTTGTATATCAAGACCAACCATACACCATCGCGATCCAACCCGCAGATCAAGGCCTGACGGTGATCATCACGCCGAGCGAGTAGATCTTCCTTTTACGCAACGTTATCCTTGAAGACCAAGGCCGGCCCTTGCGCACGCCAGGGCCGGCCTTGCGATTTGGGGTGGGGGTTAGCGCAGTCGTTCCAGCAGGTGCGTGACCGCGGTAGACGCGGGACCGCCCAGGCTCTGAACCAGCGCGCGCCGCGCATCGACGATTTGGTTGTCGCCAGCTTGGCCGCGGAGCTGCAACACAGCCTCGACTACCTGGTACACACCTGTAGCCCCACCGGGGTAGCCGCGCGCCTTCAAGCCGCCCATGGTGAGGATGGGCATGTCGCCATCCAGGTCAAACACGCCTTCTTGCGCGCGGCGCCATGCCTGCCCCCGAGGCGCAAGCCCTAGAGCCTCGAGGCTGAGCGCCGCGTATACAGAATACGCATCAAAAATTTCGACAAAATCAACATCGCCCACACGCCATCCCGCCTGCTCGCACGCAACTTTGGCTGAACGGCGGGCCGCGTCGAACGCGAGAGGATCTTCCCGATCGTGCAACGCGAGGGTATCGGTCGCGGCGGCGGAGCCCGCGATGCGCACCAGGGGCTGGGGCATCTCCGGGGGTAGCACGTCGCGACGGGCCACGATCACCGCGGCCGCGCCGTCCGCGTACGGGGCCGCGTCGAACAGGTTAACCGGGTCACTGATCTTGACCGCGGCCTGGTAGACGCTGGGCTTAATCGCGCGGCGGAACATAGCATAGGGATTGCCCACCGCGTGGCGATGGGCTAACAAGGGGAAAACTCCGAGCGCGTCCTCCGGCACCTGATAACGCTCCAGGTAAAGGCGGGTGAGCAGACCCGCCTGCGCGGTGGGAGTCAGCCCGTGCTCAGCCTCATAGTCCGCGTCTAGGGTAATGGCGGCTGCGGCTTCGACCACGGGACCGACTTGGTCCGTGAACTTCTCCGCGCCTACGACCAGAGCGACATCCACCGCGCCGCTGCGGATAGCCAAATAAGCCTGACGCAATGCCGCCGCGCCCGACGCACCCGCGGCTTCCACCGTGACCGCTTCAATGCCACCCAAGCCCGCGAAGTCCGCCAGCAGCGTGCCCAAATGGCTCTGCCGTGAGAGCACGGGACCGAGCATATTGGCCACGAACAAAGCCTGGGGCCGCAGATGGCCCGCATCGTGCAACGCGGCCTGAATAGCCTCCATGGCCAAGTCCCGCAGCGCGCGGTCCCAATGCTCGCCCACGCGTGTTTGGCCAATGCCTACAATGACCACCTCGGCCATGCTTCTGCCTCCTTAAGCATGCCAACTATGGACTAGTCCGCGAGTTTGCCTCGGTAGCGCACGTAAGTGCCGTAGTCAATGGGCGTTCGGCGGCGGATGTAGTCCCACGTGCGTGGTGCTCGGCCGCGACGATCGGGCAGTCGCTCGGTCACGGTGAGCACCATCGCGTCGGAGCCCGCGCCCGACCCAAAGGACGTGAGCAAAATGCGATCACCGGGCTGGGCCTGATCCAATACCGCGGTCAAGCCGACCAAGGCCGAACCTGAGTACGTATTGCCGATGTAGGGCACCAGCAGCCCCGCTTCAATTTGCTCTGGCCGAAAGCCCAGCATCTTCGCGACCCGTTGAGGGAACTTGGTGTTGGGCTGGTGGAAGACCGCGTACGCGAAATCTTGGGGCGTGAGCCCGAGCGCGTCCATGAGCCCTTGAGCCGCGTGGGTGATATGGTGGAAGTAGGCCGGTTCGCCGGTAAAACGCTGCCCGTGTTCGGGATAGCGTTGATGCTCCCGTCGCCAGAAGTCGGGCGTATCGGTCACGTAGGAGTAGGTAGCCTCGATCACGGCGAGGGCTTCCCTCGCGGGGCCAAGGATGTACGCCGCGCCGCCTGCGGCCGCGGTGTATTCCAGCGCGTCGCCGGGTCGACCTTGCGCGGTATCCGCACCAATGGCCAACGCGTAATCGGCCATTCCCGACCCCACTAAACCAATGGCCGCGACCATGGCCTCGGTTCCGGCCTTGCACGCGAACTCCCAATCGCCGGCCTGGACGTCGGGCGTCGCACCCAGCGCCTCGGCCACCAGGGTGCCCGTCGGCTTGACCGCGTAGGGATGGCTTTCGGAGCCTACCCAGACCGCGCGTAGCGCTTCCGGCGGGATACCTGCCCGGGCCAGCGCGTTACGCGCGGCTTCCAGCGCAATGGTGAAAGTATCCTCATCCAGACCAGGGACAGCCTTTTCCTTGACTGGCAGGCCACCTTTTCCCTGGCTCCAAATGCGGCGGATTTCTTCTGCGGGCAGGCGATAGCGCGGCACATACGCGCCATAACCAACGATGCCCACGGGTCGTTGCGGTCGCAAGGGCCTTGCTTGCGTCATGGTTCGCTCTCCTCACTGGAGGTTGCCGTCCCTAATGTGCGCGCTCGCGGCTCTCAAAAACTCTCACAATGCGCGTGACCAACGTATTCGTTCGGTCTGACGGCCTGTCGGGCCGCTTTTGGTCAACTTCCCTCCCGACCAATCCATCCGCTCAGCCCAGACGTTATAATAAGGTGAAAGCCTCATCCATGGAGGGATACAATGCGTTACCGTCGTTTGGGCACAGCAAGTGGCCTCAAAGTAAGCGAGATCGCCTATGGCGCGTGGGTAACCTTCGGCAATCAGGTAGATGAAAAAGGCGCACGGGAACTGATTCACCGTGCCTATGACCTAGGCGTTAATTTTTTTGATAACGCGGATGTGTACGCCAACGGCCAGGCTGAGATCCTGATGGGCAAAGCTATCAAAGGCCTGCCGCGCGAGGCACTGGTCATTTCGACGAAGGTCTTCTGGCCCACTATGCCCGGCCCCAATGGCCGTGGCCTCTCGCGCAAGCATATCATGGAGTCCATCCACGCGTCCCTTAAGCGCCTGGACTTAGACTACGTGGACATTTACTACTGCCATCGCTTCGACCCCGAGGTGCCCTTGGAAGAGGTGGTTTACACCATGGATACTTTGATCCGTCAGGGCAAAATTCTGTATTGGGGCACCTCTGAGTGGACTCCGGCCCAGATCGTGCGCGCGTGGGCCATTGCAAAGGAGAACCACTGGGCGCCCCCCGTGGTCGAGCAGCCTCAATATAATATGTTCCATCGGCGGCGGGTCGAAGTGGACCTCGTGCCCGTGGCCCGGGATTTGGGCATCGGCCTGACCACGTGGAGCCCGCTATACTATGGTATCCTCACAGGCAAGTACAACGACGGCATCCCCGAGGGCAGCCGCGCATCGCTGGAACGCATGGCCTGGATGCGGGACTACATCACGCCCGAACGCATCGCCAAGGTGCGGGAGCTGGGCAAACTCGCACAGGAATTGGGCGTAACCACGGCTCAGCTGGCCATTGCGTGGCTGCTGCGAGTGCCAGAGGTAAGCGCAGTTATCACTGGCGCAACCAAAGTTCACCAGCTCGAGGAGAACGTTGCCGCGGTCGAAGTGGTGGATAAATTAGACAACGAGGTCCTCGAGCGTATTGAGCGCATCTTGCAGAACGCGCCCGAAGGCTAAGCGCTTGAGTCGCCAGGTCGCAAGGCGGGGAGGGATCGCGCCTTCCCCGCCTTACTGCTTTGGCTTGGGTAAGGAGGACGTGGATTGACGCATCAAGTGCCTGCTTTCCAGCGCGCTTGGTCAGGCGTTCGCCGCCTTGCCCAGCGCGTGCCCTGGTGGATTTGGTTTGGGGTCGGGATATTGACCGGCTTGCTCGCGCTGCGCGCGTATAAAACTTGGCGCTCCCCTTCGGCCCAGGCCGCGCTCCAGGCGCGCGTGCATACCTTCACCCAGCCTGTGGAATTCAACCACACCGCGTGGCAATTGCAAGCCCTATGGCTCAAGGTGTACTATGGCACCCTGGACCCAGAACGCTACCTGACCATCCCTGGCCAGCGGGAACAGGTCGATGCATATTTGCACGTCGTGGCCGAGATTCAACGCCTAGAAGACCAAATGCGCCAGGTCTATGGCGACCCGAACCTCTCGCCTGCCGCGCGCGAGGCGCGCCTGGCCGAATTGCAAGCCCAGCTGGATACGTTATACGCCCGCCGCGAGCGCCTCGCTCCCCTGGCCGAAGAAATCATCCAGGCCCAAATTAGCGTGGTATTAGCCGATCAGGGCCTCACGCTAGGTGGCCAACCCATCCCGCCGGTGTTGTACCATGTTTCACCGGTTCCGTGGGGCCTGGTCGTCTCCCCGCGTGAGGTTATCCGCCGCGACGCGTTCGTAACCCTGGACCCCTCCCTACCGGTCTCCGAGCACATCCGCCTGGAGGATGACATCGCGCACGCGCTCAATGTTTCGACCCTGGTGGTACCAGTAGGCGGCGTGGGAACATATCCAACCATGGTCATGGAAACCACATCGCTGCCTTGGTTGGTGGAGACGGTCGCCCATGAGTGGTTGCACAATTTCTTTGACCTCTTCCCCCTGGGCTGGAGCTACAACGACAGTCCGGAGATGCGCACCATCAACGAAACTGCCGCCTCGTTGGCTGGACGAGCCATTGGCCGGCTCGTGCTCGCCCGCTTTTATCCCGACCGCTTGCCCCCACCGCCACCGCCGCCCCAGCCCCCAACTCAGGACGCGACCACGCCAGAACCCCCTGCTTTTGACTTCAACCGCGAGATGCGCAAAACCCGGGTGCGGGTTGACCAACTCTTGGCTGAAGGCAAAGTGGAGGAAGCCGAGGCCTATATGGAGGCACGACGGCGAGTCTTTTGGCAACACGGCTACCACATTCGCAAGCTCAACCAAGCTTATTTCGCGTTTTACGGCGCGTATGCCGACGCACCAGGCGGCGCGGCCGGGGATGACCCCGTGGGCGCGGCCGTGCGGGAACTCTGGGCCCTGAGCCCAAGCCCGGGCGCGTTTGTCCGCACGCTGCTATGGGTCGATTCGTTCGAAGATCTCTTGCAGCGTCTTGAAGCCCTCCGGCAAGCGCAAGGAGCTCAACCATGAGCCCGAACGACTGGCGCCGTCGCCTCGGGCAATTGGCGCTCTTGGTCGCCTCTTTGGTGCTTATCGGCACCGTGGGGTATCGTGTCCTCGAGAACTACACATGGCTCGAGGCCCTGTATATGACCTTGATTACCCTTTCAACGGTGGGCTATGGTGAGGTGCGACCGTTGAGCGAACAAGGCCGAGTGTTCACTATGGGGCTCATCGTGCTCGGTGTGGGTACGGGCGCGTACCTCTTCAGCGCGCTCACGGAATACATTATCAGTGGTGAGCTGCAAGGCACGCTGGAACGGAGGCGGCGCATGAAGGCTGTAAATCGCCTAAACCAGCATTACATCGTATGCGGCTGCGGCCGGGTTGGAGAGCAAGTCGCGGCCGAACTCGCGCGGATGCGCCTGCCTTTTGTGGTGGTAACGCGCGATCCCGAGGCGATCGCTCGCTGTAAACAGCACGGCTTTCTTTACATTGAAGGCGATCCCGCGGAGGACGCGGTGCTCTTGCAGGCTGGCATCCAGCGCGCGCGGGGGCTGGTCGCAGTGCTAGATTCTGACGCGGATAACCTGTTCGTTGTGCTGAGCGCACGTAGCCTCAACCCCAACCTGAGCATTGTAGCCCAAGCTGTGGCTGAAGACACAGAGAAAAAGTTGTACAAGGCCGGTGCGGATCGGGTCGTTTCGCCCTATACCATGGCAGGCCACCGCATGGTCAGCCTGTTGGTACGGCCTTACATCAGCGCGTTTTTGGACGCGACGTTGCGCAGCCCGGATTTGGAGCTCTGGTTGGAGGAGATCCGGGTATCTGAAGATTCAGAGTTGGTAGGCAAAACTCTGGCTGAGGCTGATATTCGCGCGCGCAGTGGCGCGAATGTATTGGCCATCGCGCGCGGGGGTAAGCAGGTGGATTGGTCGCCTACAGTGCGCATCCAACCCGGCGACGTGCTCATCGTGCTAGGACGGCGAGATCAACTCCTGCGCCTGGCTGAAATGGCCGGTGATACGCGCTTGGTGCGACTGCTGCGCCAAAGCGAGGGCGAGCCCTTCTGGGCACGACGATTTCCCTTGGACGCGCGGCGGCTGTTGCGCCGTAAGGGGCATACGCGGAACTAATCCTGCGAGGGCGCGTCCGCATCCTTCGCATCTGGGGGCACTTCAAGCAGCGGCCGGCCTTCCTCTCGCTCTACCCGCCGCATCCCGGGTACGGGGGTGCCGCAATAGGGACAGATATCCCACGGCAGCTCCAGCAGACGGCCACACTGATGACACACCTTGCGTAGCTGCGTGTGGCACCAGGGACAAATTCGCCAATCAGGTTGCACGGGCCGCGCACAGCCTGGGCAGCGGCGGGTTGTTTCCAGGGCCTG
This sequence comes from Chloroflexota bacterium, assembly GCA_013153135.1. Taxonomy (GTDB): domain Bacteria; phylum Chloroflexota; class Anaerolineae; order Anaerolineales; family DRMV01; genus JAADEN01. The sequence goes on along the minus strand of JAADFA010000055.1, from coordinate 5,779 downwards.
CAACAGCACCTCTTCTTCCAGGTCACGGCGATACGCGTCCTCTAAGGTCTCCGTCGGCCGAAGGAGCAGGTAAAGGGCCAGACCTGGTAAAGAGAACAGCAGCACAACCAGCAAGGCCAGTACGTGCGCGACCCGGTCTTTGGTGCGGCGCCGGATATCGTGGTACGTCCACAGGAGCGCAGCAGCCCAGGTAGCCAGGCCAAAGGCCACGCTCCACGCGGCGAGGAAGGTCAACAAGGTTTGCACACTTTGTAGGGTCAACATGGCTCGCGCTCCCGGCCAAGGTGGGGGTATTATACGGCAATTCCCGAGCCCCTTGGTATAATCAACTCGCGGGCCTCGGCTCGCCCCATCCCCCCGTTAGGAGGCGCATATGGAGCGATTAGACGGACGCGTGGCCGTGGTCACGGGCGGTTCGCGCGGCATTGGCCGTGGCATCGCGCTCGAATTGGGCCGTCGGGGCGCGGCGGTGGTGGTCAATTACCGCAGCGCAGCCGACGCCGCACAAGAAGTTGTCGAGACCATCCAAGCCCAGGGTGGCCAAGCACGCGCGTTCCAAGCCGATATCGCCGACTATGAGCAAGCCCAAGCCTTAATGAAATTCACCAAGGAAACTTTCGGCCGTGTGGATATTTTGGTCAACAATGCAGGCATTACGCGCGATAAACTTTTTATGACCATGAAGCCCGAGGACTGGGAGATCGTGTTACGGGTTAATTTGTTCGGCACGTTTAACGCGACGCGCGCGGCCATTCGTTACATGGTGCGGCAGCGATGGGGCCGCATTATTGTGATCTCCTCCGTCGCGGGCATCATTGGCAACGCGGGGCAGGTGAATTACTCCGCATCCAAGGCCGGGCAAATTGGCTTTGCCAAGGCTCTCGCGCGCGAAGTCGCGACACGCAATATCACCGTCAACGTGGTCGCGCCAGGCTACATCGAGACGGACATTTGGGAAGGGGTCTCAGACGACATCCGACAGGCCATCCTCAGCTTGGTGCCCATGGGCCGCAAAGGCACACCCGAAGACGTCGCGCCTCTGGTCGCGTTCTTAGCTTCGGACGCAGCCAGCTACATCACCGGCCAGGTGATTGCGGTTGACGGGGGGATGACGTAACGGCCGAACAGGATGGTGATGCCATGTTCCCCTGGTTACGCCGCGCTACGTCCACGCTAGATATCCCGCCAGATGTGCCCGCGATTGAAGTGCGCGATGTTTACGTATCTTACAATGGGCACCCGGTGCTTCAGGGTGTCAGCTTGACTGTGCCTCAGGGTAGCTTCTGGGCCCTATTGGGACCCAACGGCGCGGGTAAGACTACGCTGCTCAAGGTAATCGTAGGCCTGATCAAACCCCAACGGGGTACGGTACGCGTCTTCGGCCGTCCGCCTGAGGCTTTGGGCCCTTGGCGCCGCGCGCTCGGGTATGTGCCTCAACACCAGCGGGTGGATCTGTATTTCCCCATTCGGGTGAAGGATGTGGTGATGATGGGCCGGTATGGCATGTTGGGGTTCTTCCGCCGCCCCGGACCCGAAGACTGGCGCGCGGTGGACGAGGCCCTGGAACGGGTGGGTATTCCGCATCTGCGTGAGCGACCTTTGCACGCGCTCTCGGGCGGTGAGCGGCAACGGGTGTTTTTGGCGCGCGCGTTGGTTACTCAGCCCAAGTTGTTGTTGCTGGACGAGCCCACCGCAGGCGTGGATGTGGCTGCGACCCAGTCTCTGTATGAGCTGTTGCGCGATCTGCACAAGTCGGGCATGACCGTGGTTATGGTTTCTCACGATGTCGGGGTGGTGACCCAGTTCGTGGACAGCGTCGCATGCTTAAACCGACGTCTGGTTGCCCACGGCCGGCCCGAGGTAGTCTTAACCGCGGATACCTTGAGCGACATGTACGGCTGCGAAGCGGTATTCTTTCACCATGCCGCGACGCCGCACTTGGTGGTGCGACGCCATCCTCCGGAGGATGCATCATGAGCTGGTGGCAGTACGCGTTCATGCAGCGAGCCTTACTCGGCGGCGTCATCGTCGGCGTCATTACTGCAATCATGGGCGTGTATATTGTGCTACGCGGCATGTCTTTCATGGGGACGGGCATCGCACACGCGGCCTTCGGCGGCGTGGCCTTGGGATTGCTACTTGGCTTGGACCCTATTCTCACCGCGATGGGGTTTTGCGTATTGGTCGCGTGGGGGATCGGCTTTGTGACTCGTCGCGGCGCGCTCAAAGAGGATACAGCTATCGGGGTTTGGTTCGCCGCGACCATGGCCTTTGGAATCCTACTTCTCGGTCTGCGCCAAGGGTATAACGTGGACTTATTCACTTACCTGTTTGGTAGTGTGCTGGCCATTTCACCCGCGGACCTCAAGGGCTTGTTGCTCATCGGCGCTTTGGTGCTCGGGGTGGTACTCGCGCTCTATAAGGAGTTGCTCTTTGTTACCTTTGATCCTGAGGCCGCGCGGGTCGCGGGTTTGCCCGAGGGTTTTTTGTACTACCTGCTCTTGACCCTGGTCGCGCTGACTGTCGTCGCGTCTATTAAGGTGGTCGGGTTGGTCCTGGTATCCGCGTTGCTGGTCATTCCAGCGGCAGCAGCCTATCGCTGGGCTAACGATTTTTGGGTCATGATGGTGCTCGCGGTGGTGTTTAGCGTGGTTAGTGTGGTCGCGGGATTGCTCTTCGCGTACGCCCTGAATACAGCCTCGGGCGCAACTATCGTCTTGACCGCGACGGCTATTTTCGCGGCCTCCTTGGCCCTGGCGCCGAAACACATGTAAACGGCTCGAATCGCCGCGGCTCCCAATCGTATCTCCCTTGTGCAAGGAGACCCCATGCGTGTGCGTGATTATCATAACGACCCAGGCATTCGGTTTTGGGTTCCTGAGCCACCTCAGGGGTATCAACCTTTAGGCCCTGAGGTACGGGAAGGCGGGCACCGCATTGCCTTCTGGGCGCGCGTGGTTGATGGGCATCTGGAAGATGTGCGGTTTACCGCCAGCCGACGTTGCCGCAAGCTCTTGGCTTTGGCTGATGTGGTTGCCGAGCGCCTGCGTGGCCAGCCGTATCGCGCGTGTTCGTGGGACCCCGCAGCGGTGCTCGCGACCTTTGCGGATGAACGGGATCAGGGCAAGCTACGCGCGCGATTGGACTTAATCCGCCGCGCGTTACGCTGCACTTCGGCAGCGTGATGGGTAACGGTCAGCGGCATAAGCGTATGACGTTTGACCTCGAAGCCTACCCTGGTGACCCACCTCCGCCTATTTGGCAGCAAGCCTTCGCAGGGTTACCCATTCCCGCGTGGCGCTGGTATCGACGCGTTTCGTCGACGCAAGACGTGGCCTGGGCATGGGCTGAGCTCGGTGCGGCGGATGGGGTGCTGGTCGCGGCCGAAGCCCAAACCGCAGGCCGCGGTCGCGCGGGACGTCGGTGGTATTCACGGCCCGGTGCCAGCCTAACCGTGAGCGTTGTGGCCCGCCCCTTCGCAGAGGAGCAGCCTTGGTTGAGTCGATATACGGCCTGGGCCGCGCTCGCTATGGCCGACGCGCTGGCCTCGTGGGGCGTGAACGTGCGCATCAAGTGGCCTAACGATTTGCTTTTGGATGGCCGCAAGATAGGTGGCGTGTTGGTCGAACTTCATTGGCGCGCGGCACAACCCGAGGTCGCAATTCTTGGGGTAGGCGTCAATCTCTCACCCGAGGCCGTGCCGCGACCTGAGCAGCTCGATTTTCCCGCGGGGAGCATCGCGGGCCTGCGTAAGGTGCGTATCCCCGCGCCAACTTTAGCCGCGCAGTTTTGGCGCGCGTGGACGGCCTGGCGTGGTCGGTTGACTTCGTTCGCGTTTCTCGCCGCGTGGGACGCGCGGCTGGCTTACCGTGGCCAGTGGGTTGAGGTGCGTGCTGGCCACGAGCGATGGCGCGGAATACTCCTCGGCCTGCGCGAGGACGGCGCGCTGCGCTTGCGCACCCCATCAGGCGAACGAGCCGTATGGCAGGTGGACCACTTGCGCCCGCTAGGTCAATAGGCAACAGATAAGCCAACCTACTGTTCTAGGACAATGCCATGCGTGTGTACCTTCTTTCCAGCCAAACGTACACGCCCGAAGTGATTGCCGTGGCGTTTGCTAAGACGTCGCGATCGCCTGAGCCTTTCGATGTAATCGCGCGCGAAATATCCGCGGAACAAAGCGCGGCTTTCCACGAAAAGTGGGTTATCGGTTATGGTCACGCGTCCGTCGCGGAGCACGCAGTCGTGCACATCGCAATTGAAGGTGTTTCTCGCCTCGCACTCGAGGCGCTGGAGTCTGCCCGACTGGCCTCTTTTACGGAGAAGTCGACGCGCTATCAAATCCTGGACGCAGACGCGTTCGTCCGTCCTCCGGAGCTGCAAGGCCACCCTTTGGCCGACCGTTATGAGGCAGCCGCACGGCACCTGTTCGCGGCGTACCACGCGTTACAGGAGCCTGTGCAACGTGTGTTACGCCTGCACGAGCCAACCCGCACAGGTGAAACCTCCACTCAATGGGCCCGCCGAAACCGGACCGCGTACATGGACGTATGCCGCTTTTTACTCCCCGCCGCGACGCAGGCAAATGTGGGCATGACCGTCAACGCGCGTGAACTGGCCCATACGCTGCGTAAAATGCTCGCGCATCCGTTGGCTGAGGTGCGCGCCTTGGCCGAACGGATCCATGCGGCCGCACGTGCCTCTATACCCACGCTCCTCCGTTACGTGGAACCCGATCACGCGACGCAGCAGGCCTTGGCTCAGCTCGCGGCCGCGCTTCCCCCTATTGGGCAACGACCGGTCGCTACGTTGCCCATCTATGTGCCCATCTTGCATCGTTGGGATCCCGAGGGTGAAAGCCGTGTGTTAGCTGCCGCGCTCTACCGTGTTGCCGCGTGGGATTACGCATCCGCGCTGGCTTATGTACAAAGCGCTTCGTCCGAGGCCCGGTTTGACCTGGCTCGTGCGCTCTTGGGCCATCTCACACGGCACGACATCCCTCTGCGCGAACTGGAGCATACGTGGTACACCGCAGAAGTAGTGCTGGACCAGGGCGCGTTTTATGAGCTCAAGCGCCATCGCATGATGACCCAAACCCCTCAGGCTTTGCATCCTCGTTTAGGATATATGATGCCGCGTGCGGTCGCCGAGGCTGGGATGGCTGAACGCTATCATGAGGCCATGCGTCACGCGGCTGCGACCTACGAAGCCTTGGCCGCTTGGAATTCCCACGTCGCGTCGTACATCGTGCCGAACGGCTACCTGCGTCGCGTGCTCCTCACCTTCAACGCGCGGCAGGCATATCACCTTATCCGCTTGCGCTCCGCACCTAATGCCCACGCGTCCATGCGCCTGTTCGCGTATCATTTGCTCGCAGCTTTACGCAAAGTACATCCCGCGCTCTACGCGTTCCTTCCCATGCCGGATGAGGCCGAATGGGCACGACTGACTAAATACCTGATGGGACCTTATCCTGGGACAGGCAAGGGAAGTTAGAAGTTGATGGTTGGAAGTTGGGAACCACGGATGGACGCGGATGAACGCGGATGGTTTGGTGGTTTGAAGTTTGAAGTTGGAGGTTTGAGGTTGGAGGTTGGTAGTTGGGAGTTGGCAACCGCGGATGAACACGGATGAACGCGGATGGTGAGTGGTTGGAGTTTGGAAGATGGCATAAAGCGGGGAGCTGAGAGTGTCTTGTCCGGCTATAAGTTGACACTTGGCTCCACCCACTGCCGCGACATAAAATGAACATGATGCGGGGTCGCATACCCCAGGCTCA
>JAADFA010000133.1 GCA_013153135.1 Chloroflexota bacterium | reverse complement strand
GTGCATTCGGGCGCCGATCACCCGAATCGCCTGCGGACCCATCGATGCGGTCCTCCTCGCAACAGTTTTGCGTATGGGCGGCCCACGCCGCACAACCTACGATCATACCAGGGCTTGGCGGTTTGGGCAGATTAGGGATAGATGTGTAAGCCAGTTTGCTTTGTTTAAGACAGACGAGTACAGCCGCGGTTGCTGCCGAGGATTTGACTCGTGAATTGGTGTAAAAATTGCGCGCAAATCGAGATTGGTTTATGTATAATAGTAACAGCAGATAGTCAACCCGGCGGGCGACCCAAGTTAGTCCGAACCTGGGGCGACCTGCCGTCAATGAGGAGGCGAGTCATGGCATGGCTTTACGGCCCGGTCAATAGTGCGGAAGATATCCGCCGTATCAATTGTATTATTCGTGATGAGATGTTGGTCGTCGAGACACCCCAAGAGCTGACAGACCTCAAAAAGCGCTCGGACTACCTTTGTACGTTGACGTATAGTCCCTTCTGGCAAAAGAAGTTTGGCCCACGAATTGAAAAGTTGCGCGAAACGGCACGGGAGGAGAACGTCGCGACCGTACGTTTGGCTAATTACGTTGCACGCTTTAAGGGCTGGGAGAAACAATACCGACCCTGGCGTGCCCAGACTGCGGCCGAAATCGAGCAGAAGTTGGACGAGCTTGATGATCAACTTATCCAGGAGATTGAGCACGCAAAGCCCCTTGATCTTCTAGAAGCCATTCAAAAAGAGCTCGATGTGTTGCGTCGCGAGTTCTGCCGCTTGCGCAAAGCCATGCTCTTTGTGGATGAGCCTGAGGAACTCACGGAGCTCAAAAAATACGCGGACTTCTTGGTTACTCTGACCTACTCTCGCGAATTCGAGCGCCGTCTAGGCGAGCACATTGAGCAACTGCGGGAGATCGCCAAGACGGAGAACGAGCGTAGTGTCCAGCTGGCCAACATCATCGCTGCGGTCAACCAGTGGGATATCCTCTACGAAGTTTGGAACGAAGATCAGCTAGTGCAGGAAGAGACGATAGAAGAGTATCTGCAGCGCTTGCTTGAAGAGGAGCAAAAGGCTGGTACCTACATTCCGACCGAAGCGCGCTACCGCAGTGGCAAGGTAATGTGGTTGGTCTACGAAAGCCCGCATACCTATAAGGGTGGGCGCACTTATCCCCGGCTTCGGGTAAAGCGAGTGTATTTCCCCGGTGATGCCTTTGATATCCGCATGGAAGGGCCGGACTACTATACCACCCGTTTTGGTCGTCGGGTCTTTGGCGTCAAGATTACGTACAAGACTCGTATCGCACCGACCACCATTCGACGGGGGAATCGCGTGATTCAACTACCGGAACGCGTAGTAACACGAACTAAGATCGTACAGGTTGACGAAGGCGCGACAAACGTGCGTCTTGTTGATGAGCGTCCAGAAAAGGCTTATCCCGTGGCTTAGCATCCGGTCTTGGGATTGGAAAGGGCTTGGGAGGCTCTGCCGTGGGCAGGGCCTCCTGTTGTTTGTCTTGGATACTATAGATCACCAGTCATATTCATGAGGTAGTCAGTCGGGCCTCCAATGGGGCCGATCTCTGGTTGCAATTCCCGGCTAAGCTGGGTATCCTAAGGCTAAGGCTTTTGTTGTGGAGGCGTAGGATATGGATGGACAATGGCTAACTCCGGTGGAGCAAAAAGCCTTGTTGCTACTCGCCCGGGATGCGTTGGAGCGCGGGGTGCGAGGGTTGCCCATTCCGGAACCTGATTGGGATCGGTTACCTCCGCGCTTGCGGGAGCCCGGCGCGACTTTTGTGACGTTAACCAAGCATGGCCAATTGCGCGGGTGCATTGGTAGCTTGGAGCCGCGGCTACCTTTGGCCTTGGATGTGCAGAAGAACGCCGTCGCGGCTGCACTGCAAGACCCGCGCTTTTTCCCGGTCACGCCAGACGAATTGCCCGAGATTCGCGTGGAGGTCTCGTACCTCACGCCACCGAAGCCCTTACCATATACGTCGCCCGAGGACTTGTTACGTAAACTCAAGCCTGGTGTCCATGGTGTTGTGTTGGTTGACCCGGACACGGGGCGACGCGCGACCTTTTTGCCCCAGGTATGGGAGCAGTTGCCCGACCCCGAGGTCTTTTTGAGCCACTTGAGCATGAAGATGGGCGCGCCCCCGGATCTATGGCGGCGAAAACCTTTGGACGTATACGTCTACACGGTTCAAAAGTTCGCCGAAGGGGAGGTTTAGGGCGTCGGTGGGCCTTGTAGCCAGGCGTCCACGGTGACCAAAATTTCGTGTATCCACCCATCCGGTTGGGAAGACACTTCCCAATCTCTCCACTCTTTGCCCGTCCACCAACAAAATTGATACATTGCGCCCCGTGGATCTGGTGTGCCCACGGGGCGTACTCGCGCGCGCCTGAGCGCGTCCAGCACCCGGTGCACCTCGTCCTTGGCAACACGCCAGCGCGTTCGCACCCCCCGTTTTCGGTCTAAACTGAAAGCCTGGCCATCCAGCCCAAGCCAAACCCAACGTTCTTCGTCCCAGCGGCCGCAGGTCCAATGCACGCATAGATAAGCCCCGTAAGGCAGAGCCTCGCTCGCGACCACCTGCTTGACCACCAAGTAGGGGCGCCCCTCCGCATCATGCTGCAATTCGCCTTCCACGACCCACGTACGTGCCGGTTGCTCGCGCCAAGGCCCCTTGGCCGGTAGGTTCTGTACCTCTATGCTTCCACTGAGGTCGTGTGCGCGCGCGGACGTGGGCCCTGTGGCCTCGAGTAACACGACGACGCGTACCGTCTGATCACGCTGCGCCCGTTGAACCTCTGCAATGGGATACGCATGGCGCCACGCGGGTGGGTCTGCAAGGCTAACCCGATCTTGAGCACAGCCCCCGAGGCCCAGACTCAGCACTAACCCAAGGAGCCTTACCAGCGTCCAGGCGTCAAATACGTTCCGCACGCGTTTGGACATAGCGCGTATAACCATCCATAAGTTGCCGCGTAAGCGGCCCCGGTCGGTCCGAACCTACGATGTGCTCGTCAATGCGCACAATGGGCACAATGCCTCGACTGCTGCTTGTGAGAAAGGCTTCATCCAGGCTCGGGATGTCCTCCACAGGCAAAGCTCGATATCGCCGCGGGATGTCCATCTCGCGCGCGACCTGGAGCACAGCTTGCCGAGTTACCCCACGCAGTACAAACTGTTTGGCGGTGTGCAAAATGCCATCGCGAATCCAGAAGAAATTGCTGGTCAGCCCTTCCCGAATGCGGCCGCGTGGGGCCATGAGCGCTTCGAAGGCTCCTCGAGCACGCATTAGAGCGATTAGCTGGGCCCGTTGTCGTATAAAGTCCGTACGTTTTTCCCAGGGCCTTGGCCGCTCAAGAGGGACCACAATGGTCGCAACACCATGGCTGTAGATCTCCGGTGGCCAGTGGGGAAGAGGCTCCAGCAATGCGTATACTGCATCGTCCGGCACCATGACCAGGCGCACCCGAGCCTCGTCCTCGGGAAAGGCTGCTAATGCGCGCCGAAGTCCGGACCGCAACATGGCCGGACTAACGGGTGGTGGGCCACTTAACGGAGCATAAAGACGCCGCAGATGCTGCCGCAAACCGAGCACGCGGCGCTTGTGGTCGAACGTGCGGAACGTCGTGTAGAATCCCGGCGGAAGCAGCCGGGTTGCGTCATCCAAGGAGCGCGCGGACGCGGGCCACGGGCGCGGTTCAGGACCTTGGTCCGTAAGACGCCATAATGCGCGCGAGGCGGTAGTATCGGCCATCGATCAGCCTCACAGTCGATTAGGCGAATCAACGGCGGCGGAGGCGTTGCCATAACGATCGGCGTTGTGAGGAGGGCTGGGGTCGCGGGAGGTGGCGCTGGGCTAGCAGCAGGCCAAGGGCGATGAGCACGATGCCCCAGAAAAGCAACGTCGACCGCCGTGGAGGCTCAAACCGCCAGCTCCACGCCGCGGAGGGTGTATAAACGGCCCACGCGCCCTGGGGATCAGCCATTACCACGGGCGCGCGTACGGGCAACGCGTGTTCATCGGGCGCTTGATAATGGGCAACCAGAGCATCGATAAGCCCCGCGAGCACCACCAGAAGCACGCCAAGGCTGATAAAGAACGTCGCCACGCTTAGAGAGCGATTCCCTTCCATCACGGCCATTATACCAGGCTTGCCTTAACGGCCGCGACCGCGTCTTTCGAAGGGCGCAGGCAAAGCTCGTAGACGCCCATGCCGCGGGCGGCGGAACCCGCCCGCTACCAACTCCTCCACCGCACGCTTCGCGTTGGGCCGGATAATTCGCACGCAATTTTATGCTAGCCGCGGGCTTCCAGCCCACGGCGGCTGCGGCACGCGAGCGCGGCCATGGCCCATATCGCGGCCCGCGAGCGGCGAAACCCGCCCGCTATCCTCGCCGTCGGCCGCACGTTCCGCGCTGGGTCGAACTATTCGCATGCAATTTTATACTGGGCGACCGCCCTGCGCTCCCTCGTCGCTTGATATCGGCTCAATAAATCTAATGAGCGTATATCCACCGCGTGCCTTCCACCCAAACACAAAACCGGGGCCGTGCATGGCCCCGGTTTTGTGGCGAAGGATCCGCCGCGGGGGATGGCTATTGCACGACGAAGGTGGTGCTGCCGCTCCCCGAGGTGTAGCCGTCTTTGACCGCCGTGGCTTCGACGGTGTAGGTGCCGTAGCCATCTCGCCGCACGTTGATGCGATAGGTCGTGACCACTTGCCCGTTCGCGTCGGTGGTGCCGGTGGCGCTCACCACCTTGCCCCTGGGCGTGGTGATGGTGACCGTCACCGTGGCGCCTTCCACCGCGGCGCCCGCGTCGTCGCTCACCGTCACGGTGATGACCACGGTCTCACGGTCCGCATAGGTGCTCTTGTCCGTGGCGACGGTCACGTGCAGCGCGCCGCCGGTCCCCGTATCACCCCCTGAGTCGCCGTCGCCATCGTTGTTGGCCAGGTATTGGATCGCGTCGTACGCCTGCACCAGGCCGTATCCGTAGGCCGGATCGCGGCCCGGGTCGCCGAGGTCTTTCGCGGTGGCATCCAGCGCGTTGCGGATGTCCACGTTGCTGAGGTTGGGGTACGCGCTCCAGACCAGCGCGGCCACGGCCGATACGTGCGGCGTAGCCATCGACGTACCGTCCCAGGCCTCATAGCCGCTGGCCGGCTTGGTCAGGCTGCTGACGACCTCGGCGGTGGCGCCCAGTTTGTTGGCGACCAGGTATTGACCGTCTTCTTGGCTCAGGCTCAGCGCGATGATGTCCGAGGTGTTGCCGTCGCCCAAGGTGCCGTAGAAATTGCCGGGCTCGTTGTTGTAGATGAGCGCGGCCACGCCGCCGCCCTGTTGCACGTTCATCACCTTTTCGTAGAAGGTGATATCCCCGCGCTCGCACAGCACCACCGCGCCGGTCCAGTTCCCGACGCTGTCGCACAAGCCGCCGTCCACCAGCGGCCCGCTGGCAGTGCCGCGCGCCGCGTATTCAATATGGTTCGCGTCGTAAGTCACGCCGTCCACCGTGACCGTGTTGAGGTCGATCCAGGGCACGGTGCTGAGTACATCCACGCCAGGCGCGGCCAGCTCGACCTGGTCGTTCTGCTGGGAGAAGGAGGCCACAGTGCCGGTGCTGTCGAGGGCCGCGACCGAGATGACCGCGTCATACGAAGCCGGATAGGAGTACGCGGTCGTCCCATCGTTCCCCGCGGCCGCGACGAACAGGATGCCCTGGTTATACAGGTCGTTGAACGCGCGTTCTTCCTTGCCGTTGGCCTGGCTGCCGCCGAGGCTCATGCTGACGATGTTCGCGCCCGCGTCCGCACAGCGGTAGATCGCGTCCACGAGGTCCGAGGACATGGTCCAATAACCGTCGTTGTCGAAGACCTTGACGATGTAAAGGGACACCGCGCCCGGGGTCACGCCCACGACGCCGAGGTCGTTGTTGGCCGCGGCGATGGTACCCGCGACGTGGGTGCCGTGGCCCGCGCCGTCCTCATCCCAGGGGTCGCCGACTTGCGAATAGCCGCCCAGGATGTTCACGCCCGCGAAGTCTTCGTGATCGGTGTAGAGGCCGGTATCGATGATGCACACCGTAATGCCCGCGCCCGTGGGCGCGCCGCTGTCCACGACGCCGTCCCGGTTGGCGTCCCAGACATCGCGGGCCTGGACCATATCCACGCCATAGGGCACGACCTGGTCAGGGAGCAGCGTGGTGGAGCGGGTGGCGGGCGCCGTTATGGGCGTACGTAGTAGATAGCGGGGCACGTCTTCCTCAATGTCGACCACGTTGGGGTTGTTGCGCAGGCCCTGGAGGGCTGCTTCGGGGACGGTGACGACGAACGCGTTGAGGCGGTCGAAGGTGTAGTGGAACTGAGCGCCAGCCGCGCGCAGGGCCTGTTCGACCGCGCCGCGCGCGCCGGGGCGGAATTCGACCCAGACCCGCACTTGGTCGTTGGCCGCGCGAGCGGACGCCCAGCCGAACACCGCGACCAGGGCCAGCAGCAGGCCCACGCTCAAGGAAAGACGAACCTTGATGCGCATAGCACCTCCTCGATTTTGGGGAAAGTTCGGGGAACGACCGAGCCTGTGTCCAGGACGGTCTATTTAAAGCGAAACGAACTCGGGCCAGGGGTTGTTTCGCTTTCTTCCCAGGTGAACCTTTTTTGGCTTTAGGTATATCCTAGGAGGAATCCTTTGAAATAGAGGGGACAACGATGAATCGGATGCGCGCCTTGGAGGCCTACGGGGCCATTCCTGGGGCTTGGCTGGGTGCCTCCGGTCCCTCACTCAAACAAGACATCCCGAAGTCGTTCGCCCACTAACAAGAACAATAGGTCAGCAACACCAAAGCCAACACCTTCTCCATCCGCTCCTGGCGCTTGTTCATTACCTAAAAACTTTCCTCCGCCTTCATCCGTTGCTGATAATAAGCCCATCCCAATCTCGGGCTCCAGGTCGGTCATCACCTATAACGGCTCGGCCTAATCCGGTCGCCATTCGCTTACGACCCTGCATCCGCATCTGTTTCTTGTACCAAAGCCTCCGGTACACCACCCGCTCTCCCTGCACCAGGGTGGCGCGTTCTACTTTTGGATTACTCCTGTGCCGAACGCCTGTAACCGGCGCCTGGTCCCTACGGCCCAGTATTACGGCCATTTGGGTCTGGATGCCGAGACTGAGGCCGCTTTGGCCCGGGGCTCGGCGAGCACGGTCCGCCGCATCGTAGAGCCCGTCCGACGCCGACCGACCGCTTGGCTCGGCTACCCTCTCCTCCTCGGCCTCGGTCGATGGCGCACAAGCGGTTCCTATCGACCGAGTACCTGCCAATATCCCCGAGTTCGGCCATTTGGAGGTTGACACCGTCCATCATGCTGGGCCTCCACCCAAGGCCTGTATGTCGTGACCTTAATATGGACCGACGTAGCCACTGGCTGGGTGGCATCCCAGGCCATGCTGGGCACCAGCGGCCTGGTCGCTCGGCGTGCCTTTACTGCTTTGAAAGCCCCCCGTATTTTGGATATTAGCAAATCATTCTGATAATAATCTGACATAGCGAAGTAAGGCCTCGGAGCCATGTTGAAATTGATCCAGGAACTCGGCGACCTGAGCGCGGAGGAGATCCAACCGATGGGCCAGGCGATGTAATAAGTGGAGCACATCCTGCCGAAGCCAGCGCCACAACTTCTCTATGGGGTTCAACCAGGAAGCGTAGGTCGGCAAAAACAACGGCGTCAAG
>JAADFA010000060.1 GCA_013153135.1 Chloroflexota bacterium | reverse complement strand
TACAATGGGAAGCGCGTGGCGAGGTAGCTCAACGGTAGAGCGGGGGAATCATAATCCCTAGGTTGTGGGTTCGAATCCCACCCTCGCCATGATTGAGGCCCCAACCCAAGTGTGGGGCCTTTTCTTTTCTCAAGCCAGGAGGGGAGAGAAAGTCGCTACTTGGGAGGGGAGCGATGGTGTTGCCGATGTTGTTTTGGCTTTGGATCGTCGTCTTGGCCTTATGGGGGTTAGGCTATTGGCCATGGCTGCGTCAGAGCTTGGTCCGTTTGCAACAACGGTTGCTGCCGAAGCATCCGCGATTGGCGTTGTGGCTTGGCCGCCTTCTAAAGCTGGGGCCTAGCCCGTTGTACCTTAACCCCCGGTTGCGCTATCGGGACTGGCTGTACCTTAGCCTCAGCTTGGCTACGTTGAGCATGGCCCTCTACGCGTGGCCTCCGGTGCATACCCGCTTAGCTTGGCGGGTTGAGGTCGCGCGCACGTGGTTGCGCATGGCTCTGCATCCGGTGGATAACAATCCTTTGGCCGCGCGACCTACATTGACCTTCGCTACCCCAACGCCCACGCCGACGATGACCGCATCACCTACGCCAAAGCCCCACACCCCGACCGCAACGCCCCAAGCAACGCCCACACCAACGGCCTCACCTACGCCCACGCCAACACCTACACCCTTGCCCCCAAGCGCGCAAGTGCCGCCCATGCCTCGTTGGTTCCAGCAAACGGTCAACAACTGCGGTCCGGCAACCCTCGCTTTCTACCTTCAATGGTGGGGGTGGAAGGGCACGCAAGACGATATCGCGCGTGTGATCCGCCCCAACTTAAAGGACCGCAACGTCAACGTCGAGGAGTTGGTCCTCTACGTCAACGAGCACGTGCCGAACCTGCGCGCGCTTTTCCGAGTGGGTGGTACGCTATCCTTGCTCAAGGGCTTTTTGGCCGCGGGCTATCCGGTCATGATCGAAGCCGGAATGCACCTTGACCGGGGCTATTGGCCCAACGATGACCGCTGGGCTGGGCATTACCTGTTCGTGACCGGCTACGATGATGAACGGGGCGCGTTCTTGGTCCAGGATTCGTACTACGGCCCGAACCGATGGGTGCCCTACGATACTTTTGACCAAGATTGGAAAGCTTTCAATCGCGTGTTTATCTTGGTCTATCCTCCAGAGCATGAGCCACGTTTGCTGCCCTTGCTAGGCCCATATCGCTTTTTCAAGGATAGTCGCCAGATCGCGCTTGAACAGGCCCAACGTGAAATCGAGGCGGATCCCAACGACGCGTTTGCGTGGTTCAATTTGGGGTCGAACTTGGTTTTCTTTGAACGTTGGACCGAGGCTGCCCAGGCCTATGACCGCGCGTTTGAAATCGGCTTGCCGCAGCGCATGTTGCGTTATCAATTTGGCCCCTTCTTTGCCTACTTTCACAGCTGGCAACTGGACAAATTGCAAGCCATTATCGACTACGCGCTTAAAATCACACCTGATTCTGAGGAAGCATGGGTGTGGCGAGGATGGCTGTATTACCGCCTTGGTGAGCCGCAAAAGGCCGCGCAGGCCTTCCGCAAAGCCTTGGAGATCAATCCCCACAGTCGGGATGCCCGCTACGGGTTAGAATTTCTAGGCTTGTCGCCTTAATTCAAGGAGGTACACCATGTTTTTTGAAGAACTATATCGCGAACAAATCTTGGAACGCTACAAGCGTCCGCACTTCAAAGGGACGTTGGACGAGCCCGACGCAGTGTATGAGGACGAGAACCCCCTATGTGGTGACTGGGTTCGCGTGATGCTTAAACGCGATGCCCAGGGCCACCTTCAGGCCCGCTTCGAAGGCCAGGGGTGTGCCATCTCCATGGCTTCTGCGGATTTGTTGATGGAGTATATCCAAGGGCGCTCGTTGGACGAGGTGCGCAGCTTGACTAAGGAGGACGTTTTTCGCCTTCTTGGGTTACAATTGAGTCCGGCTCGGGCCAAGTGCGCGCTGTTGCCCCTCAAGGCGCTCAAGGTCGCGGCCTATGGCCTGCCCGACCAACCCGTGGTGCGCACGTAAGCCGCGCCATCTTGCAAGAACCTAGGAGCACCATGGCTTTGTTGCGTCCTGCTTGCATTGAACCTCATTGTCATTATGTAGACATCGCAAGCGTTGACGAGGTGCCACCAGGCGCGCGGCTGCTGCTCACGGTGGACGAGTGGGATGTGGTCGCGATCAACATCGACGGGCAGATCTTCGTATTGGAAGACCGGTGTACGCACGAAGATCTGCCCCTGGGCGAAGGCGAGCTAGAGGATTACATCCTCACATGTCCCTATCATGGCGCGCGTTTCGACGTGCGCACCGGCGCGGTGGTCTCCCCGCCCGCGACGGAGCCGTTGCTCACCTTCCCCGTCCGGGTGCGGGATGGGCGTATTGCCATCGGCTTGCCCGCGGGTTGAAGGCCAACCGGCCCGAGTCTTATGGTAGAATAACCCCCAGATGGACTCTGGCCGGAGCAAAGGGTACATGGCTTCTTCAAATTCCTATCGAAAACGGTTCCTTTTGCGCGCGAAACGGCTGGGCATCTTGATGCGCGACGCGCGCTTGGCTGCAGGGCGCAGCCTGAAAGAAACGGCCGAAGCGCTGCGTATCTCGCCGTCTACCCTGCGCGCGTATGAGGAAGGGCGCAAGGTTCCTTCCTTGCCCGAACTCGCGGCGTTGGCCTATTATCTCCAGGTTCCGTTGGAGCATTTCTGGAGTCGCGAGATCCTCTCGGACGACATCCCGACCATCGTCCAGCTCCCGCTGGAATCTTTACTCCAGGAGCACCATCGCCGCATCGCGGAACGGTTGCGATCCGCGCGTGAAGCCCAAGGCTTGAGCCTTCGAGATCTGGCCCGTCGGGCTCACATCCCTGTGAGCCGGTTGCGTGCGTATGAGCAAGGCGAACGGCCTATCCCTGTGGTCGAGCTCGAGGCCTTGGCCGATGCGTTGGGCTTGCGCTTGGCTGATTTCACGGACGCGCCGCCACCCATCGGCGAATGGCTGCGCCAGCAAGAGCAGATTCGGGGCTTTTTGGAACTCCCTCCCGAGCTGCGCGAGTTCGTCTCCAAGCCTACCCACGTGCCCTACTTGGAGGTCGCGCGCAAGCTCAGCCAATTGCCCGTGGATCGGCTGCGTACCCTGGCGGAAGTGCTGTTGGATATTACCTTCTAAGCGATTGGAGTATCTCCATGGACGATCCAAAGACCTTGGCCGATCAGGCCGCGCGTGCCTTCCGCCGCGGAAAGTACGATCAGGCTGCAGCTTTGTACGCACGCGCGGCTGAGGCTTATGACGCGGCTGGCCAAGCCCTATTGGCTGCGGAGATGCGTAGTAACCAGGCTGTTGCATTACTCCAGGCCGAACGCCCGGCCGACGCATTGGCCCTGCTCGAGCCCTTGCCCGCGTTCTTCGCGCAGCACCAAGACCTGCGTCGTGAGGGTTTGGCCTGGGGCAATATCGGCAGCGCGCTCGAAGCCCTGGGCCGGGTGGATGAGGCTATGGAAGCCTACCGCCGTGCCTGGAAGCGCCTTGAGGCCGCAGGTGAGGGCGAGGCTGTCGCGTACGTGGCCCAGGCGCTCTCTCGGTTGCAGCTGAACCAAAAGCGGCCTCTTGAAGCCTTGGTTACGATGGACCAAGGCTTAGCCGCGTCGCCGAAAGGGCTGCACCGTCGCTTGCGCGCGCTCTTGCGCTGGCCTTTCCGATTCTTGGGCTCGTAAGCCGCGCTGCCCCCGAGGCGTGGGAGCCTCAGGAGGCCCTCATGGACTTGGCACGTTCGGCCTTGCGCCTGCGCCCCCTTATCCCTCAGGACCGCGACCTGCTGTTGCAATTTGTCTACGGTCACCCGCGCACGTATTACTACCCCGGTTGGACTTCGTTACAGGACTGGTTGGCCGCGCGCGGAGGCTGGGCCATGACGGTGGAAACCCGGCTGGTGGCCGCGTTGGTCGTGCGGCCGGAGAACGATGTGTTAGCCTGGTTACGCTTTTTCGCCGCGCGGGATGATGTGCCCGAGGATCTGGCGTGGCGCTTGCTGTGGCGAGCAAACGTGCCTGACCTCGCGGGAACAGGGGTGCGTTGGGTCGCGGCACTGGGTGGTCGACCTTGGGTGGACCGTTGGTTGCGCCGCCAGGGTTTCCATCGCCAAGTAATGTTGCGGTTTTTGTATTGGTCTGGTGCGTCGTTGCCCGAAGCCCCGGTGCCCTCGGGTTTTATGCTGCGCCCCATGAAGCGCACGGACCTGCCCGCGGTGTATGAGGTCGATCGGGCCGCTTTCCCACCTTTGTGGCGGTTGCGGTTTGACCTTTTGCAGCACGCGTTCCGCGGCGCGTGGCTCGCGTTGGTGGTCGAAGAGACTACGACCGCACGCGTCGCGGGCTATGCGATTTTCACCCCCAGCCCCCAGGGCGCGCATTTGGCTCGTTTGGCCGTCCATCCTCAATGGCAGCGCCAAGGCCTCGCGCGCGCCCTGGTCGTCGCAGGGCTGCGCGCAGTGCGTCGGGGTTCCGCGGGTTGGGTTACTGTCAATACGCAAATGGAAAACCAACCAGCTTTACGTTTATATCAGCAGTTGGGCTTTCAAGAGCATACCGCGGTACCCGTATGGTTGCGTCGTTTGGATGAGCAACCCCTGGAAACCCACGCGCTGCACGCGGCCATAACGCCCACGTCTACCCATGATCACGCTCCGGATCGGCTTTGATTTGGTCGACGTCCCCCGTTTTCGCGCGTTCTTGACCCGCCGTGGTGGGCGCGCGTTGACGCGTCTGTTCACCCCCCACGAGCGCGCGGTGGCCCAGGGTCGGGCGGAACGTTTGGCCGCACGTTTCGCCGCGAAAGAGGCCGTGGCCAAGGCCCTGGGTACGGGCCTCGGCGCCGTCGGATGGCTGGAAATTGAGGTGCGCACCGGGCCCCACGGCGCCCCCCAAGTGCACCTTTCTGGCCGCGCGGCCGCGCGCGCACGGGCCCTGGGATTGTTCGCTTGGTCCATCAGCCTGACGCATACAGACCAGTGCGCCGGCGCGGTGGTGATCGGCTGGGGGTTGGTGACCTCGAATACCACAACGGAAACTTTTGCCTCAATATCGCGCGATCTTGATCATGATTGATGAATATGCCCACAAACTGATGGGACAACGTCCAAATCTGGTGTGAATCTCATGGCTTCAGTAGGCTCATTTCATGCTATACTGAGCCTGCCCTTCGGGGCCATCTTCGCGCCCGTGGGCGCGGCGAGGCACTAGGGAGTTATGGACCTGCATCAGACGTTGGCATTTGCATTATCGTTGGCTTTTGTCATCGCGGCCGCCAAACTCGGCGGGTATGTGAGCGTTCGGTTGCGGCAACCCGCGGTGCTGGGCGAGCTGCTGGTGGGCCTGCTGCTGGGCCCATCCTTGCTCGATATGCTCTCCTGGCCCGTGTTCGCGGAACATCATGAATTGGCCCTGGTCCTCGAGCATTTAGCCTTCCTTGGCGTGATCTTTCTCATGTTTGTTGCAGGCCTGGAGGTTGAATTGGGCGCCCTCTTGCGCGCGGGTAAACCCGCGATATGGGCTGGTGTGCTCGGCGTGATAACGCCAGTGTTGCTCGCGTGGCTCGCGTTCAAGCCCCTTGGGCAAAGTACGGAAGGCGCGCTGTTCATCGGTCTGGTCATGGCCGCGACCAGCGTGAGCATTTCGGCTCAGACGCTGATGGAGCTGGGCGTGCTGCGTACGCCAGTAGGCCTGGCGCTGCTGGGAGCCGCGGTGGTGGATGACGTGCTGGTTATCTTGCTGCTCTCGTTCTTCCTGGCCGTGGTCGGGGGCGAGGGCTCCGGTCCCATCGCGATGCTGTGGATCCTGGTGCGCATGATCGCGTACTTCGCCGTGTTTTACACCGCGGGTCGGTTGGTGCTGCCCCGGGTGGCCCGTTGGGTGGAACGGCAACCCATCAGCGAGGGGGTGCTCTCCCTGGCTGTGGTGATGATGCTGTTCTTCGCGTGGGCGGCCGAGGCCTTAGGCGGGGTCGCAGCCATCACGGGCGCGTTCCTCGCGGGGCTGCTCTTCGGCGCGACGCCCTGGCGCAACAAGGTGATGCACGGCGTGCATACCATCGCGTATGCCTGGCTGGTCCCCCTCTTCTTTGTCAACATCGGCTTCCAGACCGATGTGCGGGCCGCTCTGCATGGCGGCGGCGGTTTGATCGTCGTGGTCATGGTGATTGTCGCCATTGTGTCCAAAGTGCTCGGCAGCGGGCTCGGGGGACGTTTGGGAGGCTTCTCCTGGCTCGATGCCCTTCGCTTGGGCACGGGCATGACCTCACGCGGTGAGGTTGGCTTGATCGCCGCGTCTTTGGGGATGCAGCTCAATTTGGTTACGGAGCAGATTTTTGCAGGGGTGGTCCTCATGGTGCTGGTGACTACCTTGGTTACACCGCCCGCGTTGCGGGCCCTCTATCCTGCGGGCAAGGGCAAGACAACCCCTTGACGCCGCACCTTGAGGAGGAACACAATCATGGCCTATTTGGTGGTGCTGGTTCTGGACAACGTGGAAAAATGCGAAGCTGTGTTGGACGCCTGGCAGGCCGCCGGCGCTGGCGGCGCAACGATGCTCGAAAGTTCAGGCTTGTATCGCCACGCCCAGGCCCTACGGGACGATATGGGGCTGCTGCCCTCGTTGCAAACGTTGCTCTCGCGGCACGAATATCGGCACCGTACCTTGTTTACGGTGGTCGAGGATGAGGCTACGGTGGATGCTATCTTGGACGCAACGGAGCAAATTGTGGGGGATTTCAGCAAACCTCATACAGGGATTTTGTTCGTCTTGCCTGTGCTTAAGGCACGCGGGCTCAAGAAGGTCTGGCCTAAGGAGTGACGATGCGCTGGCTACGCGCGGGCTGGCTATGGCTCGGAGTGTGGCTGGTGGGATTGGCCGCGGCGTGGCCGCAGACCCTCGCGACGCCAACCGTTACCCCTGATGGGACAGCTACGCGCGTGAGCTCGACCGCAAGCGTCAGCCCCGTGGGTATCGTAGCGCCGGCCCGGGGCGCGGTATTGCAAGGCCGCGTGACCATCCACGGCCGTACCGCGGCCCCGGGCTTTTTGGATGCACGCCTGGAACTCGGCTATGGTCCAGGCGCGCCCGCGGCTTGGTTCCTCCTGGCCCTATGGACTCAACCCCAAGTTGATACCGGCCCTTTATATACATGGGATACGACCACCGTGGCTGATGGCACATATTGGCTACGTTTGGTCGTGCGGTTGCGCAACGGCCAGGTATTGCAACACGTGGTTCCCGTACAAGTGCGCAACTGGAGCACACCCGAGCCGACGCCCACACCGGTGGCGACGGCCCGCGCGGCTGTTGCCTTGCTCGCGACCGCGACCCCGACCGTGACCCCATGGCCGCTTCCACCTACGGCGGTGGCGGCTCACGCCGCGCCCGCGCGGGGCCCCGAGCCCTTGGCCTGGGCCGCGCTCGCGGGGGTGACGTTGGCCCTGCTCCTCGCGTGGCGTGGGTTGTTGCAACCACCGAGCTAGCCCCCTCCCTGTTTGGCTCACCATTGGTCACGGCCCCGAGATAATACGGCTAACGTGGATTGAGAACGTGTTCAGGCTACTGTAGATCCGCATCCTCGGGCTTATGGGCATCAACTTTGCCTCGCGCGCGTTTCCAATGCAGGGTGACGCGGTAGTGGGCCTCGGTGGCGGACGCGGCCAGGACCGCGCCGACCTCCGCGTGCAGTTTCAGCCCGAATTCGACCTGCA
>JAADFA010000132.1 GCA_013153135.1 Chloroflexota bacterium | reverse complement strand
GGCAGTGGGAACGCGCCAGTGCCGTCTTTCACGGCGATCCTTGTGTTTTGCGTCCCCTGTCCTTGCGGGCAGGGGTTTTTTCGTCCCGGGCAGAGGCCATCTCGACATGGAGGTCCATCTATGCGACGGAAGTTCCTGGCTGTGCTCGCGGTGCTGGCTCTGGGCATGGTTTTTGCGGCCGCGTGCGGCCGCGCCGCGACGCCGACGGCCGCACCCACCGCGGCCCCCGCCGCGGACGAGGTGACCGCCGAGGTCGCGACGCAAGCACCAACAGATGAGCCCACCGAAGCCCCTACCGAGACGCCCACCGAGGTGCCGACTGAAATCCCGACGGAAGCGGCCACCGAGGCTTCTGGACCGGCCGTTGACATGGAGGACGACCTCGGAAACCGCATTGTCCTCGAGACGTACCCGCAGCGCATCGTGAGCCTTGCGCCCTCCATCACCGAGAGCCTGTTTGCCATTGGCGCAGGTGACCGGATCGTTGGCCGAGATACTCACTCCGATTACCCGCCCGAAGCTCAAAACATCCCTGATATTGGCAGCCTTTGGCAAAACCTGCCCCTGGAGGCCATCTTGGCCCTCGAGCCCGATCTGGTTATTGCTGCAGAGATTATCTCTCCCGAGCAGGTCAAGCAGATGCAAGACGCGGGCCTAACCGTGTTTTGGCTTAAGAATCCCACAGACTTCGAAGGGCTCTATCGAAACCTGCGCGTGCTAGCCCGGCTCACGGGCCAGGAGGAGCAGGCTGAAGACCTAATCAAGTCTCTACAAACTCGCGTCGCGGCCGTGGAGGACGCGGTGGCGTCCATCCCCGAGGACCAGCGTCCGGTCGTGTTCTACGAGCTCAGCGCGGAGGACCCGGCCGCGCCCTGGACGAGCGGGCCGGGCACCTTCATCGATTACACCATCACCAAAGCGGGCGGCAAGAACGCGGGCGCGATCCTGCAAGACCCTTGGGCACAAATGAGCCTTGAGACCTTGCTCGAGGTCAATCCCGACATCATCATTTTGGGCGATGCGCCGTACGGCGTTACGCCTGAGGCCGTAGCGCAACGCCCGGGTTGGGATGCGATTAAGGCCGTTCAGGAAGGCCGCATTTACCCCTTCAACCCCAAATTGTTGAGCGTTCCTGGGCCGCGGCTCATCGACGGCCTGGAGACCTTAGCCGTGCTGCTGCACCCGGATGTGTTCTGCGCGGCCGAATTGGTGCAACCCGATCCCCAAGCGGTTGAATTGGTTTGCCCCCTGCCGTAACCCGTCCCTCGAGGAGGCCGGGCTGGGGTCTGCCCCTGGCCCGGCCTCGGCCTGGAGCGCGCCATGGCCCGCCGTTGGCTTTTCCCTTTTGCGCTCAATTTGGCATTATTGCTTCTCGCCTTGCTGTGGAGTCTCCTTTGGGGTCCAGTAGCCATCCCGCCGCGAGAGCTTCTTGCGGTGTTGGTGCGGCCCTGGTGGCCCCATCTTGCCCAGGAGGTGCCGCGGCATTACATCACCATCGTGTGGGACGTGCGTCTGCCGCGGGCTGTGCTTATGGCCTTGGTGGGCATGGCGTTGGGCGGAAGTGGCGCGGCCTTTCAAGGCCTCTTTCGCAATCCCTTAGCCGATCCTTACTTGCTCGGCGTTGCCTCTGGCGCGGGCTTGGGCGCGGTGTTGGCTTTCAGCCTAGCCTGGCCCGCGCACCTCGCGGGGATGTATCGGGTACCGGCCATGGCTTTTCTCGCGGCTTTGGGCACCGTCGCGCTGGTGTATGTGCTCGCGCGCAGCGCGACGGGCATCGTTAGCAGCACAAGCCTGCTTTTAGCTGGCCTCGCGGTGTCGGCCACCGCGAGCGCACTCATGTCCTATCTCATGTTGCGCGCCGAGGGCGAGTTGCGTCGCGCGTTGGGCTACTTGCTTGGTGGCGCGCCCTTGCTGGGCTGGGAACCCATCCTCGCGATGCTGCCATATTGGACAGTGGGCCTGCTCGGGTTGATCGTGGCCGGGCACGCGCTCAATGTGCTTCAATTCGGCGAAGAGCAAGCCCATAACCTCGGCCTGGACGTGGCCAAGGTGCGCTTGGGCATCATTGCCGCAGCCAGCTTGAGCACCGCGGCCGCGGTCGCATTTGGCGGCATCATTGGGTTCATCGGCCTGATGGTACCCCATGCCGTGCGACTGCTGTGGGGCGCGGATTACCGCCGCGTCGTTCCTTTGTCCATCCTCCTCGGTGGCACCTCTTTAGTTATGTTTGACTGGGTCGCGCGTATGGCCTTGCGGCCGCGAGTCCTGCCTGTGGGCGTGGTTACTTCGTTGGTAGGTGGCCCCTTTTTCTTGTGGGTGCTGCGTCACCACCGGCCTGGGGTACAATAACCCTAACGGAGCTGGGAGAGGCCCGGTGGAGCAGGCCCATGGGCTTGTTGGTGCGCCGATTTGTCGTCGGCCCTTTGGACACCAATGCATATTTGCTCGCGGATCCAGAAACGCGCCACGCGGTAGTCATAGACCCGGGTGCGGAAGGTGTCCGCATCGCTCGCGCGGCAGCGGACGAGGGTTGGCGTATTCGCCATATCTGGATCACTCACGCACACTTTGATCACATTGCTGGCGCGGGCGAACTGGCTGAAAGCCTGCCCACATGGCCTCTGGTGGCCATGCATCCCGATGACCTATGGTTATGGCGCATGGAGGGCGGCGCGCCCCTCTTTGGTTTCCACATCGATCCTGGGCCTGAGCCTACGGTGTATTTGCACCATGGACAGCAGCTACGCCTTGGACGCACCATAGTTGAGGGGCGTCACGCACCGGGCCATTCCCCAGGCCATGTGATGTTTTACTTACCGTACGAAGGTCTCCTCTTCGCGGGCGACGTGGTGTTTTACGAAAGTGTTGGCCGCACCGACATCCCTGGCGGTGACCCCGACGCGCTTCGGCAGAGCATCCAAGCTCACGTCCTCACCCTGCCCGATACCGTGCGTATTCTGCCCGGCCATGGTCCGGAAACCACGGTTGGACATGAACGACGGTTCAATCCCTTCATTGCGTCTTGGCCGGAGGGGGATGGATGAGGCCGACGCGAGGAGGCAAGCAGGATGCCCCGTAATATGATTGTGGCATTATGGATTGGGATCGGTTTCGTCCTCATCGCCTTGGCCCTGGTGATTTGGGGCGTGAGCACGACCGCGGGCATCGCGTTAGCCTTGGGCTTGATTTTTGGATGGAGCGTGTGGCGTTGGGCACGTACTCGGCGCACCTGGGCTCTTTGGCTCGCGGCGAGCGCGTTGATTGCGGCCAGCGCGTTAATGTTGCTTCGGTATCCAAGGCAACAGGTGGCAGGGTTGTTGGTCAAGCTCACCCCTGCACCCGGGGGCAAGCCGCCGATGCAAACCCTGACCGTACCTATAGCGTTCTACGCGGCCCAAATTACTATGCTGGACCCGCGCACGGGTCAGGGCCGAGTAGAACACCTGGGCTATACCGACCCCAGGGGCCAGGGCCCAGCCCAAAACCTGGGGACCGCGTCGTTCCAGGCCCAGGCCCGCGGGTGGTGGCTTATGGAAGCAGCCATCCCAACGCCTAACCTGCCGTCGGGGTGCATTCCCGGTGTGGTAACTGTGCAGGGATTGCCGCGCGGGGCCTTTTGGGCTGCTCGTGGGGGGCAAGATATACAGCGACAGCCGTACCTCGATGAGGAAACCATCACCTGGCGGCTGCGCTGTGCGCAAGCAGGCATTACCTTCGCGTACTTGCGCCCGCCGTGGCACCACTTACGCCCCCTACTCGCGCCCTTTGTATCTTGGGGAACTTTACGCGAAGGCTTGTTTACCTTCCTCGTGTGGCTTGGTTCGGCGGTCCTTGCCCCTGTGCTCGCGGAATTTCTCCAATCCTGGCTCAAGGCACGAATGGCCACGTTGGCAACGTGGGTGAGGGAAGAGGTGTAATGCGAATTTCACAACTTTATCGTGCGCTTGCAGGGCAAGCGTGGCCCAGCACCTATGACATGGCGTTACGCGCGCCCCAGCTGGATTCGCGCGCGGTCCAGCCCGGGGATGTGTTCATCGCGGTGCCGGGTACCCGGCATGATGGGCACGACTTTGTCGCTGACGCACTCGCGCGTGGCGCGCGTATAGCCTTGATCCATCGTAATGTTCCAGACTGTACCACGTTGGACGTACGCGCCCCCCTTACAGCCGACACAATACAACGCTGGCGTGCACCAGGTTGTTTTCGTGTCGAGAACACCGTGGCCGCGCTGCAGCAATGGGCGCGCACATGGCGGGCTTGGCATCCGCACGTGCGCGTGGTTGGCGTGACGGGCAGCGTAGGCAAGACGTCAACCAAAGAACTCATTGCGCATGTTTTGAATGCGCATCAACCCACCCTCAAAAACCCGGGTAATTACAACAATGAGCTAGGCCTGCCCTTGAGCCTGCTGGCCTTGCGCGGCCATCACCGCCGCGCGGTGCTCGAAATGGGGTTTTATGTGCCAGGGGACATCACCCTATTGTGTAGCATCGCCCAGCCTCAAGTGGGTGTCGTGACCAATGTGAGTCTGGTGCACGCGGAGCGCGCCGGCGATCAGGCCACCATTGCCCGCGGCAAGGCTGAACTGGTGCAAGCTCTCCCCGCGGGCGGCGTCGCGGTCCTCAACGCGGACGACCCCTGGGTGCGCGCGATGGCCCATCAGACCCGGGCGCATGTGGTCTTTTACGGCTTTGGGCCCGAAGCCCATGTACGCGGCCTCGCGGTGCATTCCTTGGGGCTGGATGGAATTCAGATCGAGCTGGAAGCCTGGGGCCAACCCCTGACTGTGCGTTTGCCGTGGCCTGGACGTCATTGGGCCTATGCAGCTTTGGCCGCGCTAGCTGTGGCCTGGGTAGAGGGCGTGCCCTGGGACCGCGCGCGGGACGCGCTCACCACCGCGCCGCCTCCACCACACTTACGTGTGCTCACCACCCCCCAAGGCGCGCGCATCATCGACGACGCGTACAACGCGGAGCCAAAGTCCGTCCGAGCCGCGTTGGACCTCTTGGGTGATACACCTGCTCGGGTACGCGTCGCGGTTCTGGGCGATATGCTTGAACTTGGGCCCTATGAGACCCAGGCCCATTTGGAGGTCGGCGCGTACGCGGCCGCGCGCGTGGACCATCTCTATACCTTTGGCCCGCGCGCGGCAGCTATCGCGCGCGGCGCGGTCAATGCTGGGCTGGCTCCCGAACGTGTCCATGCCTTTGACGCGGACGCGATTGACAACCTCGTGCACGCGTTGCACGCTCATCTCGAGCCCGACGTCGTGCTCCTGGTCAAAGGTTCCCGCGGGATGCGCATGGAGCGGATCGTTGAGGCCTTGGCCCAGCCGAATCCACGAGCGGAGGGGACGTCATGAAAACTTCGCCGACCCTCATCGTCGGGCTCACCTTGGTTAGCGCGATCCTAACGGTCATTTGGGGCGAGCCTTTTTTGCGCTTGCTCCGCTATCTCCGCATAGGCAAGCGCATTCGTGCTGAGGGCCCCGCACGACATCAGGCCAAGACGGGCACGCCCACTATGGGCGGCTGGCTCATGGTCCTGCCCGTGACCATCTTGTCCCTTTTCCTTTACGCGACCCAAGTCGCGGGCTTGACTTTTCTGGGTAAAGAAATTTTGCTGCCCTTAGGCGTGATGCTTAGCCATGCCATCCTGGGCGCGGTGGATGATTGGATGGGCGTGCGCCATGGTAAAGGCATGCGCGCACGAACGAAGTTTATCTTCCAGTTGCTCTTGGCTGGCCTCGCAACGTGGGCGTTGCAGACCATTTACGCCGCGCCACCTATGTACTTGCCTGGTGTGACTTTGCCCGTCCCCCTGGGATGGGTTTATGTCCCCTTAAGCATCTTCATCATCGTGGCAACCTCGAACGCGGTCAACATCACCGATGGACTGGATGGCTTGGCCGCGCTCACCACCGCGACCGCGTTCGCGGCTTATGGTGGTATTGCCTTGGCGGCCGGTGAGGACCTTGTAGCGCGTTTTTGCTTCCTTGTAGTTGGTAGCATCCTGGGCTTTTTGTGGTTCAACGCGCATCCTGCGCAGATGTTTATGGGCGATACTGGTTCGTTGGCCTTGGGCGCGACGTTGGGCGTGATCGCCTTGATGACCGGGGAGTGGCTTGTGCTTCCGCTCATCGCCCTTATCCCCGTGATTGAAGTGCTTAGTGTGATTATCCAGGTTGGTTATTTCAAACTCACGGGCGGACGGCGAATTTTCCGCATGGCGCCGCTGCACCACCATTTTGAGCTTGGCGGGTGGAGCGAGATACAAGTGGTTCTACGCTTTTGGATTGTCAACCTGCTCGGGGCATTGCTGGGTGTTCTTATCGCGTTGGCTTGATGGACCGCGAGATGGCCCATGTAGCACTCTTGCATTACGCGGCGCCGCCTGTTATCGGGGGCGTGGAAACGGTGCTCAAATACCAGGCGCGCGAATTGGTCCGCCTGGGCTATCAAGTGCGCGTCATCGCGGGCCGGGGCGCGCCCTTTGACCCTCAAGTGGTTTTCATTCAGGAGCCATGGGTCGATTCCCGTGCCACAGACCTCGCGCCAGTGCAGCGCGCGCTCAACCAGGGCCAAATTCCTCCTAACTTTACGACGTGGGTGGACCGCGTCGCTCGAAGGTTACATGAGCACCTCCAGGGGGGGGACGTGCTCATCGCGCACAACGTGGTCACCATGAACAAGAACTTGGTGCTCACGGCCGCGCTGCGCCGTCTGGTGGATGACGGCTTGCCCCTTATCGCCTGGGCCCATGATTTTGCCCATCTGGACCCCGTCTATGCAGGCCAATGGCATCCAGGTTACCCATGGGATTTGCTTCGAGAGCCCTGGCCGGGGGTTCCGTATGTGGTGATTTCGGGACATCGCCGGCGGTTGGTGGTTGAACGATTGGGTTGGCCCCCAGAGCGGCTGCACGTCATTCCGCCCGGCGTGGACCCGGCCGAACTTTTGCGCCTCGCGCCTGAGGTGCGCGCGCTGGTCGCAGATTTGGCCTTGTGGGAGGCTGACCTTGTCTTGGTAACCCCGGCGCGTATTACACGACGGAAGAACTTACCTTTCGCACTGCGCATTATGGAGGCATTACGCGCGTTCTATCCTCGACCTGTGTTGCTTATCACCGGGCCGCCTGGCCCTCACAACCCCGCGAACCAGGCCTATTTAGCCGAGCTCCTGCGCCTGCGGGAGGACCTCGGCTTGACGGACGTGGTCCACTTCCTCTATCAGCGGGGCACAGCTGAGCAGCCGTTTCTGGTACCCGAAGACATGGTTGCTCAGCTTTACTTAGTCGCGGATGGCCTGCTCTTCCCTAGTCTGCGGGAGGGCTTCGGCCTACCCATCTTGGAGGCTGGTTTATTGCGCGTGCCTATCTTCGCGTCGAATATTCCCCCTTTGCGCGAGACTGGTGGCGCGGACATTGTCACCTTCGACCCACAAGGCGATCCAGCGGATGCTGCGCGACGCATCGCGAGCACGTTACAGGCCTTGCCCGCGGCACGGCTTCGGCGTCGCGTGCTCGCCCATTACCGCTGGGACCGTTTGGTTCAGGAGCGAGTCGTACCGCTCATTGAGGCTGTCCTGCATCGTCAAGCAGGCAGCACTCGGCCCAACGCCAGCGGTATAATTCCCCGCGGCACCTGAACGAGCGGGGCGGCGTATGCGTTATTACGCGGATCTGCACATTCACTCGCATTTTTCGCGCGCGACCAGTCGCGACCTCGACATCCCGCACATTGCGCTGTGGGCCTTGAAGAAGGGCACCACCCTGGTCGCGACCGGCGATATCGCGCATCCGGGCTGGCTGCAAGAGCTCGAGCGCGACCTGG
>JAADFA010000093.1 GCA_013153135.1 Chloroflexota bacterium | reverse complement strand
AGCCAAGTGTCAACTTATAGCCGGACAAGACACCAACCTCCAACCACCAACCTCCAACTTCTAACTTCAAACCTCCACCTTCAAACCACCAAACCATCCGCGTTCATCCGTGGTCTTTTACCATGCGGCGTTGCCGCACGACTTCAAACATCAGGATGCCCCCGGCTACGGCGACGTTGAGCGATTCCGCGCCGCCGGGCATGGGGATGTGTACGGCCTCCGTTGCCCACGCGCGAGCCGCTTTTGACGCGCCGCGTGCCTCGTTGCTCAGGGCCAGCGCGATCCGTTCGCGACCGGGCAGCTCGTCGTACGGTCTTCCCGCGCGCACAGCCGCGAGAAAGCGCGCCATCCCGTGGGTCGCCGCATCAATGTGCGCCCAATCGGCCTCCTGTACGGGCACGTGGAACTGCGCGCCCATCCCCGCGCGTAGCACCTTAGGCGCCCATGGGTCGACACTGCCCGGCGCGACCCATACGCCCTCGACGCCCGCGGCCCAGGCCGTGCGCAACAACGTCCCCATGTTGCCCGGGTCTTGGATCGCGTCCAGCACCAGCACGAAGCTCGGCTGCTCTGGCCAGGGTGGCCCTTGCCGTGGTATTACCGCAAGAAGGCCCTGCGGCGTCTGCGTCGCACTTAGCGCATTGAAGACCGACCGCGCGACCGTCCACACCTCTACCCCCTGGGCGGCCCACGCGTCCACCACCGCGCGCCCGCGCGGGCTCAGATCTTCCGCTACCAGCACCAAGCGCGGGTGCACGCCGGCCTGCAGCGCGGCCTCGGCTAGACGAATGCCCTCTATAACCGTTAGCCCTTCCCGCTGTCGCGCTGAGCGTTGCTTGAGCAGCCGCGCGACCCAGCGAATCTTGGGATTGTGACGCGAACGAATAGGCATGGGCTCTCACCTGCAGCGTGATAAACTTAGTCTAGCCCGTTTGTTGGGGCGCGTCAAACGCGATGACCACGACCCGACCCACACCCCAGGCTCTGAAAGCCCGAGTTCAACACACCTTGGCCGACGTAGCGCCGGCTCTGCGCACAGATGTCCCTCTGGTGGTGGGCGTATCTGGTGGCGCGGACAGCTTGGTTTTGGCTTGGGTCTTGGACCAGTTGGGCTATTCGCTGATCATCGCCCATTTGGATCATGGCTTGCGCCCTGAAAGCGCGGATCAGGCGCGCGCGGTGGCAGAATGGGCCCGAGCCCAGGGTTGGCCCGTGGTTGTGCAACGGGTAGACGTGGCTGCCCAGCGTCGCGGGGGCCAATCCCTGGAGGATGCGGCTCGTCAGGCGCGATATACTTTTCTGTTTCACGTCGCTGAGGCGCACCAGGCCCAAGCGGTCGCGGTCGCACACACTCAAGATGACCAAGCCGAGACCGTGCTGCTCAATTTGCTGCGTGGGGCAGGGCTGGAGGGGCTCCGCGGCATGGCCGTGGTGCAGGTCCCCACGCGGTGGCACTCCCATCTCCCCTTGGTGCGCCCTCTGCTGGATGTGCCTCGCGGGTGGACGCGCGCGGTAGCGGACGCGCTGGGCCTGCCGGTACAAGAGGACCCCTCCAACCGTGACTTGCGCTATCGCCGCAATTGGATTCGCCATCGGGTGCTTCCCTTGCTTGCCGAGGCCAATCCAAATATCCGCGAAACCTTAGCTCGCACTGCGCGCGCCCTGGCCGCGGATGCCGCGCTGCTGGACGAGGCTGTTGCCGCGCGCTGGGCCGAGACTGTACGCTTGGCGCGGCCCAACTGGGTGCGCTTTGATCCCGACGCGTGGGATGCCCTCTCACCTCCGTGGCAGGCGCGGCTGTTGCGTCGCGCGTGGCAGCATCTTTTGGGCTCTGCCGTGTTGCCGCCTTCGTGGGACCAGGTGCAGCGCGCGCGACTGGCGTTGAACCAGCCCACAGTGCGGCCTCGTCCGTGGGCCCGGGGGCTCTACCTGTTGCGCCGTGAAGATGGTGTGTTTGTGCTTCGAGGACGCGAGGTGCCTGTAACTGAGCAATGGCCAGCCGCGGAGCCCGTGCCTAAGACCCTTACACCGCCCGCGCGTGTGGCCTTGCCCGGCGGATGGACTCTCGTTATCGGCTCGCCGGTGCCCGCAGCACGCGCGCGCCAGGCCCTGGCGCACGGTTTGGGGCCATGGGAAGCTTGGCTCGACCTAGATGCAAGCCCTCGGCCGTGGACGCTGCGCCGAGCACAACCTGGCGATCGCTTTTGGCCTGTGGACGCGGCCGGGCCGCGTTTGGTCGCGGATATCCTCGCCGCGGCACGCGTCCACGCGACCGCGCGGCGCTTGTGGCCTGTGCTCGAAGACGCCACCGGGACGCTTATCTGGCTCCCGGGTCGCGGGGCGGCTCATCCCCAGCGAGTGCGTGACGCGAGCCGTTGGGCAGTGCTGCTACGCCTCCATCCCCCTCAGCTTGAGACTACGAGGAGTTGACCATGTCCCCTTGGTTTCGCCGTCGACGGACCAACCGCTTTTTGGCCTTGCTCCTGCAGCAGGCTGAGCTCACCGTGCAAGGATTTGAACTGTTATTGCAATATACTCAACATCCTGACCCAAACGGTGCACGGCAGCTCAAAGCCATTGAGGAAGAAGCCGACGAAGTGCGGCGCATCCTTATCGACGAGCTGAATCGTTCTTTTGTCACGCCCTTCGACCGAGAAGATATTTTCGCGCTGTCATTAGCTATTGATGACATGTTGGACTACGCGTACACCACCGTGGACGAGATGGAAATTTTCCAGGTTGAGCCAACTCCCTCCATGCAGCGCATGGTGGACCTGTTGCACAGCGCGGCCATTGAGATTTGGCGCGGGGTACAACGGCTGGATGGACACCCGCGAGTTGCGAACGAGCACGCGGTACGCGCGAAAGCCCTCGAGAATCAAGTCGAGAAGGAGTACCGTAAGGCCTTAGCTGCTTTGTTTGAAACCGCGCATTCCGTGGAGGACGTCATTCGCATTCTGAAATACCGCGAGATTTATCGCCATCTCTCCAACGCTGCCGACCGAGGTGACCAGGCTGCGAACGTCATTGGCGATATTGTAGTCAAATGGATTTGATGCCGTAAGGCCGGGCTTAGGGCGTTGGTGTTGGACGGGCCCACCAGGGACCTCGACCTCGCCCACGACGAGGGCCGCCAGGTTGGGGTGCGCTCGGGGTCGCGTTGCCTTCCCAAGATTGGATGTACGCGACCAAGGCTTGAATTGCTGTGTCGTCCAGGATGCCCGCCCAACCCGGCATTCCGTTTGGCGTGCCTTGCGCGATGATTTGTGCCAGCGTCTCCGCAGGCATGGTGACCACCGTGGGCGTGTTCAAGGCTGGCGCGCGTCGGGTCCCTTGGCCCTCGACACCGTGGCATGAGGCGCAATACTGAGCATAAAGCTGCGCGCCCCAAGCGAGCATATCAGCTGGGGGGGTAGGGGATGGCGTGCTTGCCACCTGGGTTGGATTCAAGAGCCAGGCGACCAAATCCCAAAGCGCAGCCTCGTCGAGGGGGCCAAGCCAACCTGGCATCGCGGTCCCTGGAATACCTGACGCGAGGATCGTGTAGAGCTCCTCAGGCGTCATAGCCTGGACGCGCTCCGTGCGCAAAGCGGGCGCGACATTCGTCCCTTCGCCTTGAGGTCCATGGCACACGGCGCAGTGTTGAGCGTACAGCGTCGCGCCGCGCGTGGGGTCACCCCGTTCAGAAAGCGTGCGCGTTGGCGAAGGTGTGAGTGTTGGCGAGCTCGTGGTAGGCCGCGTGGGGGGTGGAGTCAGGAGCGCGGGGAGCGGGGCCAGGTCTGCATAACGCCAATCTAATCCTGCAGATACACCCACGCTAAGCACGGCTATGCCCAACAACCCCGCGAGCATAGCCTGGAGCCAACGCGTGGTCTGACGCATAGAACACCTCCTTTTATCGCGCGTGGCCCTCGCGCCCGCAGCGCCCATCCCCACATGGGGATAACGTAACTCCACCCGTGGACGTTTCGCTTAGGCGGTTGGTGGTTGATGCTTGGATCTCACCCAAGCGAGCCAGAACGGAGCGGGGAGTGCCTAGGCTCATCCTGCGCTCGGTTAGCGGAACTCGCGCGGTTCGCCTTTGGGATTGGTCCGATAGTCATAAAAGCCCATCCCCGTCTTGCGGCCCAAGTGGCCTGCATGGACCAGCTTGCGCAAAAGCGGAGCTGGACGATATTTATCTTCACCTAAATCTCGTTGGAGTACGTCCAAAATAAAGAGCACTACGTCCAATCCGATGAGGTCCGCGAGGTATAGCGGACCCATGGGGTGGTTCATGCCTAGGCGCATGACCGTGTCAATGGCCTGCACCGACGCGACGCCTTCCTGCAACGCGAAGATGGCTTCGTTGATCATGGGCATCAGCACTCGATTGGATACAAACCCGGGCGAATCGTTCACCTCCACAGGCACTTTGCCCATGGATTCCGCCACCTGGATGATCGTACCCGTGGTTGGGTCCGAAGTGCTCAGCCCGCGCACCACTTCGACCAGGGTCATCAGGGGTACGGGGTTGAAAAAGTGCATCCCAATGACCCGATCGGGTCGGGTGGTGGCTGCGGCGATGGCTGTGATAGAAATGGAAGAGGTATTGGATGCTAAAATGACCTCTGGTCGGGTGATGCGGTCCAGATCGCGGAAGATGCGGAATTTGATATCGGGGTTCTCCGTCGCGGCCTCAATAACCAAATCGGCTTCGGCCGCGTCCTCGAGGCTCTGCGTGGTGCGGATATTCAGCGCAGCTTGGCGCTGCTCCTCGCTTAGTTTGCCTTTGCTCACCAGTTTGGCTGTGGACTTATCGATGACTTGCAACGCGCGCGCGAGCTGGTCGGGATCCACGTCCATCAAGGTAACTTGATAGCCGGAGGTCGCGGCCACCTGAGCAATGCCGCTGCCCATGGTCCCGGCGCCGACGACGAAAATGTGTCGAATTTCACTCATGGTTGCTCCTCCTGCAGGAGTGGGGCATTTACATGCGTTCGACCGCCATCGCGACGGCCTCGCCGCCGCCCAGGCATAAGGCTGCAATGCCTTTCTTTAGGCCATAGGTGTGCAATGCGTGGACTAACGTCGTGAGTACCCGCGCGCCGCTCGCACCGATGGGGTGCCCAAGCGCGATCGCACCGCCGTGCACGTTGACCTTACGCCAATCCCAACCCAGGGGTGCGAGTTCTTTGCCGTTGGCCAACACCTGCGCAGCAAAGGCCTCGTTGAGTTCAATGAGGTCCACGTCTTTCAAAGACCAACCCACCTTATCTAAGAGCTTGGGGATAGCCTTCGCTGGCGCGGCGAAGATCCATTTTGGCTCGACGGCTGCGTAGGTGTAGCCCACGATACGAGCCAGAGGCTGTTTTCCTGTGCGCTCCGCGTACTCGAGAGAGGAGACGACTACCGCGCTCGCGCCGTCGTTGAGGCTGGGCGCGTTGCCCGCAGTGACTTTGCCATCAGGTCGGAACGCGGGGCGCAATTTGGCCAGCTTTTCCAGCGAGGTATCGCGGCGGGGCGTTTCGTCCTTATCCACCACCGTGACTTGGCCTTTGCGCCCCGGCACTTCCACGGGCACGATCTCACGATCGAATTTCCCTTCATCCATAGCCTTGATGGCCTTCATATGGCTTTCGTACGCGAAGCGGTCCATTTCCTCGCGCGTAATCCCATACTGTTCAGCGATGAACTCCGCCGCGTCGCCCATGGCCCAATTCTCAAAGGGGCACCAGAGGCCATCGTGCAACAGCGCGTCGACGAGCTTGGCGTGACCGAAGCGCAGCTCGCCGAGGCGGCCATAGACCAGAAAAGGTGGGCGACTCATGGTCTCTTGTCCGCCCGCGACGTAAACCTCGCCATCGCCAGCCTTAATCGCTTGCGCGGCCAGCATTACGGCCTTGAGGCCCGAGCCGCACACCTTGTTTACGGTGAACGCGCCGATGGTGGGCGGCAGGCCCGAGAAGATGGCGGCTTGTCGTGCGGGGTTCTGCCCTTCGCCCGCCGTGACTACCTGGCCCATGACCACTTCTTCGATCTCCTCGGGTCTAACCCCGGCTCGAGCCACGGCTTCCCGGATGACGACCGCACCGAGCTGAGGCGCGCGCAGGGGGCTGAGTGCACCGCGGAAGCGCCCCATGGGTGTACGAACCGCACTAAGGATGACCGGCGTGGGCATAACTCCTCCTTGTCAGGGTACGAAGTTGGAACAGCATAACCAGGGAACGAAAAAACGGCCAGGGAGCTTTAGCTCCGCTGGCCGAATAAACGTTGCCACGCGTCCCGCAGGCGCTCGTACGTGCGCTCTAAGCTCTCAGGCAGGACGCGCGTCTCGCCAATGGTGGTCATGAAATTGGTATCGCCTGCCCAACGGGGTACCACGTGCAGATGGACGTGATCCGCAATCCCCGCGCCCGCAACGCGCCCCAGATTCATCCCCAGGTTGAAGCCCTGGGGGTGATAAACCTCGCGCAACACCTGCAGCGCCATCGCGGCCAAGTCCATCATTTCCGCGCGGGTCGCCGCGGGCAGACGGGTGAGGTCGTCGATGTGCTCATAGGGCACGATCATCAGGTGCCCGCCGGTATAAGGAAAGCGGTTGAGGATGACATAGTTATGCTTAGCCCGATAGACAATCAGATTTTCCGGGCCGTCGGGTTGGGTCGGGGCCCAGCAGAAAACACAGCCACCGCCGGGCGGTTGACCTCCGCCTTCGATGTAGGCCATGCGCCAAGGTGCCCAAACGTAATTCATCGTCCATCTTCCTCGGAGTGCGATGGGTCAGGGGGGTGGCAAGGGTGCGCGTGTGGCACGTCGCCGTCATCGGGACTAATGTCGAGTATGTAACCTCGACCGCGCAAGGTGCGCAAATAGCGGGGCCGCCGCGGATTCGGTTCAATGACGCGACGTAGCCAGCTGATATGCACGTCCAAGGTGCGGGTATCGTCAGTAAAGTCCGTCTGCCATACCTCGCGGAACAAGGCATCTCGGCTGATGGAGTATCCCGCGTGTTGCATCAAAACATGCATAAGCCGGGCCAGCTTGGGCGTCAGCTCGTGGACTGTGCCATGGACAAACAAGCGCCGTTGCTCTACATCCAATCGAAAGGGCCCAACTTGGATACAGTTGTGGGACGGAGTGCGGTGGGTCAGGCGGCGCAGGCGGCTAAGCAAGCGCCGCACACTCACCGAGGCCGGCAGAACGTCAACATCGTTTGGCACGTTCTTGGGCAAAGTATCCGTAGCATGGAAAAGAATCAGCGGTGTTTGAGGATACAACGCGCGAAACTTGCGGACTAGGCGCGTCCCGCTCGAGCCGATCGAGGGCGCGTTAATCACGATGACATCGGGTCGTAACGCGTCCATCCGCTCGAAGGCTTCTTTCCCCGTCCGCACCCGAATCACGTTGAACCCCCGTTTCGCCACTTTATCCATGAGGTTCGGCGCTTGTCGGCGTCGCCTTCCCTCAATCCATAGGACAGTCGGGGTTGTCTCCTCCATAATCTTGCCTGCCCCAGCCCTCGGCCACGTAGGTAGGCCCATTATACCATCCCTCGGCCCAGACCTAAACCGGTTATAATTGTCGCGTCCACTTCATGGCCGGAGCCGAAGCATGAGCGTATATTTGCACGATGTGCCCCTGAGCGAAGCCTTGCGCCGCTGGGAAGACGCGCTAACCCGCGCGGGCCTGACGGGCCGCCTGGGCACGGAGGTCATCCCGTTGGATGAGCGCGCGCTGGGCCGCGTGCTGGCCGAACCCGCATTCGCGCGCCTTTCGTCGCCCCATTATCACGCGGCCGCGATGGACGGCTTCGCAACCCGAGCGGCCGCGCTCGCGGGCGCGTCGCCGACGCATCCCGTGGATTTGCGCTACGGCGAGGACGCGGTGTATGTGGACACGGGCGACCCGCTGCCCCCGTGGGCCGACG
>JAADFA010000092.1 GCA_013153135.1 Chloroflexota bacterium | reverse complement strand
AGCCGCGGGCTTCCAGCCCGCGGCGGGGCGGCACGCGAGCGCGACCATGGCCGCAGGGCGCTTGCCGTTTCTACAACCTTTGCGTGCACCCCGTGCTATAATGGGCCCGCATCCGGTTATTTGAGGCATAACATGAGCCGAGTGCTGGTGATCGGGCCCGGTGCCATCGGCACCTACATCGCGGGGTTGTTGACGCGCGCGGGACATTCTGTCGTGTTGTGGGCTCGCGAAGGCAGTGCGGCCATCCTTCGCGAGCACGGGATACACTTGGAGGGTCTGCCTGAACCTATCCACCTGGCGCCCGAGGCCATCCAAGTGGTGACCACGCCTCAAGCCGCGCGTGAACACGGCCCGTATCAAGCCACCTTCCTCACGGTGAAAGCCTACCATTTGCCCCCGGTTCTGGAAGCTCTGCGCGAGCTTGGCCCGGGCATCACGCCCGTGGTCGACTTGCTCAACGGCGTGGGCAGCACTGAGGCCCTACAACAAGTCTTGGGCGCCGAGCACGTCATCCCCGGGACGGTGACCACGCCGGTGCGTCGGGTACGTGCAGGCCACGCGGTGGTGGAAAGCCTGCGCCGCGGCATCGGCCTTGCGCGCACCCATCCCCGCGCCGCGGCCATCGCAACCTGGTTCCGCGCCGCGGGCGCGCGTGTGCAAACCTACGCCGATGGTCGCGCGCTGAAGTGGTCCAAACTCATCGCGAACTTGCTGGGCAACGCGACGTCGGCCATCCTGGACATGCGCCCTCAGGCGATCTACGCGCACCCCGGGCTGTACCGCCTGGAGCGCGCGCAGGTACTCGAGGCCGCACGGGTAATCCGCGGGCTTGGCCTTCCCCTGGTCGATCTGCCGGGCGTGCCCGTGCGCTTGCTGGTCGCGGGGATGCGCTGGCTGCCCGGGCCGGTGGTGCGGCCCATCCTCGCGCGCAAAATCGGGGGCGGCCGGGGCGAAAAGTGGCCCTCCATCCACCAAGATGTGCACGCGGGCCGGCTGCATACCGAAGTCGACGTGCTCAACGGCGCGGTGGTCCGCCACGGTCGCGCGCTCGGCCTTCCCACGCCGACGAACCAGCTCTTGACCGAACTCGTTCACGATCTCGTCCAGGGCCGTCGCAGCCTGGACGCGTTCCGTCGACGCCCCGAGGCCCTCTTGGCCCTTTGGGAGGCCCGCCGTGACAAAGGGTAACCCTCGGTCCCAGGTAGTACGCGGGCTTATGGGGGTGCTCATCAGCGCGGTGGCCCTAGCCGGAGTGTTGGCCTGGGTGGATGTGGCCGCGCTACGTGAAGCCTTACGTCAGGCTTCGGGGCGCGCGTTCGCCCACGCGGCGGTATGGTTCGTGCTCGCGATGCTCGCGCGCGCCTGGGCCTGGCAGGCACTGCTTGGGCCGCACGTTTCTCTGGCCGATGCGTTTTGGGCTTTGCAACTGAGCTTTTTTGCCAACAACATCCTGCCCCTACGCCTGGGCGAAGGGTTGCGCGTGTGGGCCATCCATCGCGCGGCCGGGGTGCCTTGGTCGCGCGGGATGGCCAGCGTCGCGCTCGCCCGGCTGACCGACGCGGCCCTGCTCGCGGTCATGGCCGTTCTTCTGTGGCCGGGATTGCGCGCACAAACGTCGCTGCTCTGGACCCTGGTCGGGCTCACGCTCATCCTGGCCGCGCTGCTGGCCGGGCTGGCCGCGCTTGCGCGCTGGGGCGAGGCCTGGCTTGCGCGCTGGCCGCGGCTGATGGCCGAAGCCCGGGCCACGGCCGCGTTGCTCACCCCTCGCGCCCTGGGTAAGTTCTTGCTCGGCAAAGGACTCACGTGGACTTTGGTGACGGCCTATTACCGGGCTTTGTTGGTCGCGTTTGTGCCCACGATCTCGTGGCGTGAGGCCGCGTGGGCCATGAGCGTGAGCACCCTGGGCATCGCGCTGCCCTCGGCGCCGGGCTACGTGGGCGTATACGAAGCCGCGGCCGTCGCGGCCCTGGCGATGCTCGGCGTGCCCCCC
The DNA here is from genome assembly GCA_013153135.1 of Chloroflexota bacterium. GTDB lineage: Bacteria > Chloroflexota > Anaerolineae > Anaerolineales > DRMV01 > JAADEN01. The sequence goes on along the minus strand of JAADFA010000092.1, from coordinate 5,922 downwards.
GAAACGGGCCTGGCCTTTGCCCTGGCACAACATGGCTTGTATTTGCTCCTTACCGTGGGCCTGGGCTTGCTGGCCCTAGCCCGCTTCGGTTGGTCGTGGGCCTTCTGGCGCGCCGCATGGCGTGCCCAGCCCCCGACCGACGCAACGCCTTCCCTAGGGAGGGAAACATCATGAGCCGACATTATGTTTTGACCGGCGGCGCTGGCTTCATCGGCGCGAACTACGCCGCGCGCCTGCTCGCTCGCGGGGAGCGGGTCACGGTGTACGATAATCTTTCCCGCCGCGGCGCGGATGAGAACGTGCGCTGGCTACGTGAGCAATTCGGTGACGCGAACTTACGCGTGGTCGTGGGCGACGTACGTGACGCGAGTCTGCTGACAGCAGTGGTGCGCGACGCGGACGTGGTGGTGCACTTGGCCGCACAGGTCGCGGTCACCACCTCGGTGGAGCATCCCCGCCTGGACTTCGAAGTCAACGCGCTGGGTACGTTCAACGTGTTGGAGGCCGCTCGCCTCGCGCCCCAACCGCCCATTGTGCTCTATAGTTCAACCAATAAGGTCTACGGCGGTATGGAGGACGTGGCCATCGTGGAAGAGGCCACGCGCTATCGCTACGCGGACCTGCCGTACGGCGTGCCCGAGACGCAGCCCCTGGACTTTCATTCACCCTACGGCTGCTCCAAGGGCGCAGGGGACCAATACGTCCGTGATTACGCGCGTATCTATGGCCTGCGAACAGTGGTCTTCCGGCAAAGTTGCATTTATGGCCCCCGTCAATGGGGCATTGAGGACCAAGGTTGGGTCGCCTGGTTCGTGATCGCGGCGCTCACAGGCAGGCCCATCACCATTTACGGCGACGGCAAACAGGTGCGGGACGTGCTCTACATCGACGACTTGTTGGACGTGTTTGACGCGGCTGTCGAGCGCATCGACGTCGCAGCCGGTCAAGTGTATAACATCGGCGGCGGGCCGGAGAACGCCGTGGCCATTTGGGCTGAATTTGGGCCCATCCTCGAACGCATCCTGGGACGCCCCATCCCCGTGCGCTACGGGCCCTGGCGCCCTGGCGACCAGCGGGTATACATCAGCGACATCCGCAAAGCCCAACGCGAGCTCGGCTGGCGGCCCCGGGTGCCCTTTGAAGAAGGGCTGCGCCGTTTGGTCGCGTGGGTGCGCGAGGCCTTCCATCTGAGCAATGGCTCTCAGGCCGGGTGAGCGCCCTCGGTCAAACGGCGCCACCAATGCAGGATGCGGCTGAAAACGAAGGTGCGGCCTTCCTGATGCCATTGCGGGTAAAGGTGCCCCACGGAAAAGAAGTAATGATCGCCGAAGAGCACCCGCACGTGCCGTGCGGGCAGGCCCAGCTCCGCGAGTAGGTCGAGCATGGGCATGAGCCCCACGAGGCGGTCGCGGTGGCCAAGCACGACTTCGAGATGGCGCCGCGCGTCCTCATGCATGGGCGGTACCTCGCCGCGGGCGAGCGCGAAGAAGGCCGCAGCCAACACGCGCTTGGGCGTGGCGCGGAAAACCTCTTCATGCACGGTTTTGACGTATTCGCTCGCGCCGCCAATGAGACGTTCGACGACCAGGGGCGATAGGGCGGTCAACAGCCGTTCAAGCACTTGGCCCGCCCAAATCCCCATACCCATGGCCTGGTAGAAGCCTTTGCGCAATACGTCGTTGAGCAGCAGGGCTGGTGCGAGGGCAAGCCGCGCGCTGGCCGGTGTGGGATGCGCATAAAACAGGGCCGCGCCGCCCATGGAATGCCCAATCCACAACACCGCGTGCTCGGGGCCGGGACCCAAGCCAATGAGAGCGAGCCAGCGTTCCAACGCGCGCATGAGCGCGGGCGGTGCAGTTTCATCCAGCCCCACGTGGCCCGGGTCCCGAAAGGGACTTTGACCAAAGCCGTTGACGTCAGGGGCAAGGACCAAGGCGTGGGGCAGAGCCCGGGCTACCTGGGCAGGCAGGTCTTCCCAGATGCGCCCATCGCCATCCCAGCCGTGGATGAAGACAACGGTGCCCCGGATCTCGCCGCGCTGCCAGGTTTCGGGCTGGGCAAACGCGCGCCAACCGACGTCGGCCCAGCCAGTGGCAGCCTGGAATTGCATGAACGCGGATTCGGACACAATGCCCTGTTCGGCCAAGCGACTGAGGCGAAACTGGGCCGCGCGCACGCCCGGGAGCCAGGCCCGCGGGCACGGCCGGCCCAAGTCGAGCCAGAGCACCGGCATGGGGTAACCTCCTCACACGGGGGTAGAGCGGGCCGGAGCGTCAGCGCCGCCTCGTACGCGATGCGAGGCCAGGGAGACTTAAAATGCGCAACGACAACCTATAAAACTAATCCAATTTACAATCACAGCATTGATAGCCGTAATAACGGGAAGAAATATCGGTATTCCTTTACTGATAACCTGCCAGAGGCGGTGCCAAACACCTCGGACCAGACGGATCAAAATCCTTGGGCGTCCGGGTTTTCGCAAAACGGAAGGACGTTTCGGCGCTAGGTGGATCACAACCTTTCGGCGTGCCCGGATCTCCCGAACGTCGCGAGCATCCGTTGTGCGCGCGACATAGCGAACGCGGCCTGGCGCGGCTTTTGGACTCTGGCTTTGGGCTGCCCGGGAAGAGGCTGAGGGACGCGTCGAAGCCAATTCATGCGCAAAGGTTTGAATGGCTTCCCATGCTTCTTCACGCGGAGTATAGGGAAAAAGAGAAGACAAAAGAATATCTATCTCATTATTATTCTTTGATTCTGCGGTTTTGTGGCGTCTAGACTTGACCCCGGGCCCGCGCTCCAAATCGAACGGGCCCGGGATGACATTCTCCTCGATGCTGCTTCGGGGCCGATATTTGTAAAACAGCATTTCGACGCGCAAAATGTCCGCCAACGCCTGTCGCCAATTGTTTGAAATTTCCAGTTGATGCTTAACATACTCGGCCAGCTCATCATCAATGTCGTATTCGTAAACGAACCGCTCCAGCTTCTCCCAATCCTCGCGTGTGAGGCCGTACTCGTTCATAAACACCACCCTCAAGATGTGGAATCTCCCAAATCCATTAGGCATTCGAAGAGGAATCGCCGCGCGCGGTAAAAGCGCGTGCGCACGGTGTTGGCCGGGATGTTGAGCTGCTCCGCGATTTCAGCGAAGGCAAATCCATCCTGATAGGCCAACACAATCGCGACCCAATCCGGGCCCTTGGCTTGGGCTAGCTTACGCAGACACTGCTCCAGGTCCCACAGCTCTAACACGATGTCCTCCGTGGATCGTTGGGGGCGCGAGAGGGCTGGTTGGGGGATCTCCTCCACCGGGATCGACGACCGCCTGCTCAGTTCCCGTTCCCACCGCCTGAAGCAATCCACCGTGGTTGTTTGGATAACCTTGTTGAGCCACCGACCCACCTCATCCGGCCTCGCGAATTGGGCCAATTTTTCGCAAGCTATCTTGTCGATTTGTCGAATTAACTTTGAGAGCGCGATGTTCCATATATCACCCGTGTTGAAATCCGGCAGTTTGGGCGTTCCGTCGTCATTATAACACTTTTGTCGGATGCGTCGCTCGAAGGTGGGCCGTTGCTGTTCCAGGAAGCCAAAGATCAGTCTTTTATACTTATCTCGTTCGCAACTCTCCATAGCGTATGCCCTCCCTGTACACAAGAGAGCGGACACGCTTTGTACGCATTATAGCAGAGATGATTCGGAATGCGTACGATCTTTGATGTACAATCGTGCTTCGGATCCTCAAATCAACAAGGAGGCACCCAATGGCTCATGCGCGCCCCTTGGTAATGAAGTTCGGCGGCACGTCCGTGGGAACACCCGAGGCCATGGCGCAGGCCGTGGCCATCATCCGCGATGCGCACCAGCGCTGGCGTCCGGGCGGCGTGGTGGTCGTCACCTCCGCGCTGGCCGGCGTGACGGACCGGCTCTTGCGCGGGGTACAGGCCGCAGCCCGAGGTGAGCACGACGCGGTCCCTCAGGCGCGCGCGTGGCTTGCCGAACGCCACCGCGCGATGCTTGAAGCCTTGATCCCGCCCATGGAGCGCCCCGCGCTCTGGGGCCGCATTGAGACCTTGCTCGAAACGTTCGCACAACTGGGTTGGGCCATGACCGTGTTGGGCGAGGTCACCCCGCGGGCTTTGGACGCGGTGGCCGCGCTGGGCGAACAGATGAGCGCGCCCCTGCTCGCGGCCGCGCTGCGTGCCCAAGGCGTGCCCGCCACCATGGTGGACGCGCGCGAGATCATCGTCACCGATGCGCATTTCGGCGCCGCTCACCCCGATGAGGTGGCCTCGCGCGAACGCATCCGCGCCCGGCTCCAACCCCTGCTCGCCCAGGATCAGGTCGTCGTGGTCCCGGGCTTCATCGCCGCAACCGAGGACGGCGTAACCACCACCCTGGGCCGCGGAGGCAGCGATTACTCCGCGGCTTTGATCGGTGCCCTGCTCCCCGCGGAGGAGGTCTGGATTTGGACCGACGTGGACGGCGTGATGAGCGCGGACCCACGCCTCGTGCCCGACGCCCACACCATCCCGGAACTCTCGTACCGGGAAGTGGCCGAGCTCGCATATTTCGGCGCGAAGGTACTGCACCCCAAGACCATCCGCCCGGTCATCGAAGCCAACATCCCCTTGCGGGTGCGCAACACCTTTCATCCCGAAGGCCCAGGGACCCTCATCCGCCAAGAGCGCGCAGCCGTCCCCGGCCAAATCAAAGCCCTGACGGTTATCTGGGACCTCAGCATGGTCACGGTCGAGGGTCGGGGGATGCTGGGCGTTCCAGGTGTAGCCGCGCGCACCTTCGCGGCCGTGGCCAGCACCGATACCAGCGTGCTCATGATCACCCAGGCCTCGTCCGAGCAAAGCATTTCCTTCATCATCCCGCGCGGTCGGGGGCCCCAGGTCAAAGCTGCGCTGGAAGAGACTTTCGCGCGCGAGCTGGCCCGAAAAGACATCGACCGGATCCATATCCTCGCGCCAGTAGCCATTATCACGGTCGTTGGGGAAGGCATGCGGGAGACGCCCGGGGTGGCCGGACGCATCTTTGGTGCGCTTGGCCGCGCGGGCATCAACGTCATCGCCATCGCGCAGGGTGCGTCCGAGGTCGCGTTAAGCCTGGTGGTGGCCGAAGATGAAGCCGTGGACGCGGTCCGGGCACTGCACCCGCTCACCCGGGATATCACCCGCCCCGCATAGCCCATTTGAACGCGGCGCCGAATTTTCAAGGCAACATCCGCAGGATCTGATCGGCCAGGCGCAGCACGGGCAGGCCGATCTCGCCTACGGTCTTGGCCGCGTCCTTCAGCCCCTCCAGGCTGACCGAGTACCACTTGCGCCGGGGCTTGGGCTTTTGCAGTTCTTCTTGCAGCCGCGCGAGGTCGTCCTGCACTTCTTCGCGGCGCTCGGGCGGCAGGTGGGGCAGCATGGCCTGCACCGCGCGGCTCAGCTCGGCCAGGGCCTGGGCCAGTTCGGGCGCGGTCGCGGGCTTGTGCATGCGCTGCCGAATCGTGTTCTCGTCGCCCGCGTTGAGCACGCTATCCTGCACATTGCCGTGGATTTCGATGTGGATGTGCTTTTCGTATTTCGCCGCCATCCGTTCCGCCTCCTCGGGGTAGCGAGCTTTGAGCTCTTCGAACCGGTCGCGCGGGGCCACGAAGCCGTCCAGCACCTCTCGCACGGAAATGTGCACTGCACTCCCTTGCCAAACCTCATCGGTTTCGCGCACGCCGCTTTTTTCCAATACCAGCAGTCTCTCGTACGAAAGCCGCAGGCCGGGGTAGTCGCGCGGGCGGATGTACGCGGTGATGGTGAAACCGCCTTCCTTCTGCACGAAGGTGCGGTGGATGGCTTCGAAGTGCTCCCGGATGTAGGCCAGGGCCTCGCGGCGGGTGTTGGGCTGGCCCGTCACCTTGATCTCCACCCG
>JAADFA010000004.1 GCA_013153135.1 Chloroflexota bacterium | reverse complement strand
CCAAAAGCGCGTCCAGCATCTCGGGGCTGCGCGCTTCGGCATAGACCCGCAGCACAGGTTCGGTGCCCGAAGGACGGATGAGCAACCAACTATCGTCCGCGAGGATGTATTTGCAACCGTCCACGGTAAGCACGTCGCGCACCGGCTCACCGCCGAGTTGCGCCGGTGCATGCTCAGCCAGGAAACGCGTGAGCGCCTTTTTGTCGACCGGGCGGCGCAAGCGAAGGTCCACGCGACGATAGTGGGCCGGGCCGTACTGGGCCAACAAGTCGTCAACCAACTCAGCCAAGCTGGCGCCCTGCACGGCCATCATCTCCAAAAGCAGCAGGCCCATCAGCACGCCATCCCCTTCAGGGATGTGCCCTAGAATGGAGATGCTGCCCGATTCTTCTCCGCCCGCGAGCACGGGCTCTTGGACCATGTAGGCACTGATGTGTTCAAAGCCCACCGGGGTTTCGTGCAACGGCAGACCGAAGCGCTGGGCGAGGCGATCCACCATGCGCGTGGTGGAGACCGTTCGCACGACCGAGCCACGCCATCCTCGAACTTCGGCCAAATACCGCACGGTCAAGGCTAGGATGCGGTGCGGATCGACGAAGCGTCCTTTTTCGTCGACTGCGCCGATGCGATCCGCATCGCCGTCCATGGCCAAGCCCACGTCGCCCAGGCCGTGGGCCAGTGCATTGGTCAGGGCCGAAAGGTAACGCGGGATGGGTTCAGGATGAATGCCACCGAAACCTGGGTTCATCTCGGCCCGAATTTCCTGAACGTGCACGCGCCCCCCGCGCAAAAAACCCGATACCACCCCTCGACCCGAGCCGTGCATCGCGTCCACCACAACCCGCAGCTGTGCATCCAATAGGGCATCTAAGCTGAGGAGCCCCGCGATATGTTCGTAATACGCAGGCAAAGGATTGAAGCGGTGGATGCGCCCCTCGGCCTCGGCCTGACGCATGTCAATGAGGTTCGGGCCACGCGCCGCGCGTTCGTTCTCGTCCAGGGCCATTTCCACCTGCCGGATCCATGCACGCGGGGCTGGACCGCCATAATAGGCCTTGAGTTTCACACCGTTATAGCGCGGCGGATTATGCGACGCGGTGATCATCACGCCGCCCCGGGCGCGCAAGTGCCGTACCGTATGGGAGAGCACAGGGGTAGGCACATCCGCGCGCGTGAGATATACCTGGTAACCGTTCGCTGCCAACACGCGCGCGACCTCGTGCGCATACCGATCAGATAAAAAGCGCGTGTCATACCCAACCGCGATGGCTTGGGTACGGTCCTCGGGCACATCGATCTGACGCAGGGCATCGGCGATGGCCTGGGCGACCAAACGCAAGTTGTGGAAGGTGAATGTCTCAGAGATAACCGCCCGCCATCCGTCTGTGCCAAAACGGATGCTCATGGAGGCCTCCTTAGTCATCTCGGGGCCGTTCGCCCCAATGGATGGCGATGGTTCCGAACATGCGTTTGCGATAACCAATGTTTTGGAAGCCAGCCACGGCCATATGCGCCGCGAGCTGGGCCGCGCTCAAAAAACGTTCGCTGGATGAGGGCAGGTAACGGTAGGCATCAGGGTCGCGCGCGATCAGGCGGCCCATCCAGGGGATGATAAACCGCATGTGCACGCGGATCGGGATGCCTAGCAAGCCCCTAGGGGGTGGGGTAGTATCCAAAATCACGACGCGGCCGCCAGGCTTGAGGACGCGATATTGCTCGCGCAAGGCCTGGAGTACATCCGCCACGTTGCGCAGCAAAAATCCCGAAACTACCGCGTCAAAGGTAGCCTCGGGAAAGGGAAGGCGCAGGGCATCAGCCACCGCCCAACGCGGGCGCGGGCCACGTTGGGGGTCGCGCGTTCGGCCTACTTGGAGCATCTCCCAAGTAAAGTCCGCAGCCACCGCGTGAGCGCGAGGTTGCTGCCGCAAGGCTTCCCGGGCCAGGTCGCCTGTGCCTGCGCCGATATCGAGCACCCATTGGCCCGGTGCCAGCCTTGCCCGACGGATGACCTCACGACGCCAAGATTGGTCTTGGCCCGCGGTCATCAAGCGGTTGAGCAGATCGTAGCGGCGGGCAATGCGCGCGAACATGGCGCGCACGTATTGCGGCTTCTCGTGCGGCGCAGGGAGCGTGCTCATGGCGCGAGATCCGGGGATGTCGCGGCCTCGCCCAAGGCTAGCCCGGCTTGCATGAGCTGCTCAGCCAAGGCCGCATCGGGAGCGATGATCCATAAATAGCGTTGGTCATCTACCGCGCGGAAATAGACCGTACCCCAACGCGTGCTTGGCCACACCCACAGCCCTTTCTCCGGATGTTCCGCTGGGCCAAAGCGGTTTTCCGCATAATGCAAAAAAGCCATCCGGAATTCGACCCCGTCCTGCCGGGTATCCCAACGCAAGTCCTGGTAGAAAACCACCGCGTCTGGGTCGTCGGGCCGATAATACACCGCGTACCGGTCGCCGCCCCAGCCCTCAGCAGCCCGCTCGGCCTCATCCTCAGGAATGCGACCAGGCTTCATTCCGAAGGCTAAGGTAAGGTACAGGGACCACTCACCCAGCGCGTTGGACTCAACCGCAGCCTCCCAGCCCTCACCCAACAGAGACGGCAAGTCTGGCAGTGGTACATCTAAAGGTTTATCCGTGGGGTAGCGTTCGGGGTGTAAAATCTGTTCGGTAGAAACCGGAGGCTCATCAAACAGCTGATTAACCCGAGGCCATCCGCCCTGGGCCAAGAAGTATTGAACGAACGTTGCCCCTTGGATATAGGGGAAGAGGATATCTTCTTTGAGGAAGTCTGGCGCCGCGTCCCATGCAGGCATATCCAACGTGCGATAGTGTTCTTGAATGGCTGCGCGCTCCTGGGGCGTGGCTTTGAGGTAGTACCATAGCGTATCCACCGTCTGGGCATCGCCTTCGACCAAAGCTTGACGCGCGGCGCAGGCTTCGGTGTCCTGCTCACAAAGTTCATCGCTCAGGAAGGTGCTCAAGTCCCAATATTGATCCTGCAGCGCGTGCACAAATTCGTGCACATACGTTTGCCGCGCGTGCGGGGGCAAGGTCGCTTCGCTAACAATGACCATGTGCTTGGTTTCATCGTCATAATACCCCGCAACAGCTTCGCCATACATCGATGCAAATAGCTCGCGTAAATTCGTATCCCGGGGCATCAGGCCCAACACCCAGAACTCCACCGCGTCTTTGGCCATATCTTCTTCGCTGTACTCTTCTTCGAAGTCCTCCCACATTCGCGCTTTCATTTCTTCCCGACTGACGAATTCGTACGAGACGGGATGCTTGGCTCTAAGTTCACGTAGTTCTTGGGTCTCTTGCTCCAAACGGTGCAGCAGTTGGAGGATTTCAGGAGGAATGGTTGCGGTCGGAGTAGCCTCTTGAGGCGGCCCAGCACTGGATTTCGGGGTCACGGTCGTAGGGACGGGCGTTGTAGGTCCTGGAGTCGGCGCTATATCCGTGGGCCACGCAGAGGTAGCCGTGGCCTCGGCCTCCCAAACCGTGGTCGTTGCGGGAGGAATGGCCGCGGGAGCCGTGGTGGGAGAAAATAACCATAGCACCGTAGCAAATAGAATACCCGCGCAAAAGAACAACGCGGCAGCCGTCAAAGCAAGGCCAATCAAGAACCACGTCCACGTTTGCTTCATGAGGCCTCCGTCTCAGCAGGGGATGGGGACGATGCAGCAGGCGTATCCGCGTATGGGCATCCCGCGCAAGGGTCGTTTGCCCATGCCGCATTAGGATTGTGCGGGATGAGTTCTTCCCGCGTGAACGTTAATCGTCCTTTTTCAGGGATCTCTACAGTTACACGACCAGAAAGGAGATTGAGTTCAACCACCTTGCCCGAGCCCTCAGGGGTCTGGATGGTCTGACGTTGTTTTGGCAATCCTTTACGCGCGGCGTCGTATTGGTCGACTTCAAAGCGCAAACAGCACCGCAAACGGCCACAAATACCCATGACGTCGGAGGGGGTCAGAGAAACCCCTTGAATTTTGCCCATCTTGATGGAGATGTTCTCAAACGAGACTAGGAACAAATTGCAGCAGCGCTGGGCCATCCCACACGCGCCCATCCCACCCATGAGTTTGGCCGCGTCGCGCGGGCCAATACGCTGCCAATGGACCTTCCGCCGCCCAGCTAAACGCTGACCAATCTTGCGCAGTTCTTTAAGCGCGTTGGTTGCGTCCTCATCCGCCGTATAAAGCACGGTCAAATGGTGGTCGTCTAGCGAGAGCTCTACCTCAACCACCTTAACTTTGCGCAAGGCAGGCACCCGTTCCATCAGGGCTTTGAGCCGTGCACGCAAATTGACCAAAATCTCGACTTCCTTCCCCTGTCGCGCTTGGCGCAGGGTCAAATCACGTGCGGATGCACGTCGCAAGACCATCTCCCACGGCCCAGCACCCGGGGGCTCCTCGTGCACGCGCACTACTTCGCCGACCTGCGTCCCCCGTGGGGTCGGGACGACGACAAACTCGCCTACCGCGATATCGGGGACGCGAGCTGCATCATAATCGTATGTCGGGCTGACCGGACGAAAACGAACCGCTATCACTGGCGGCATAAGGCACTCCTTACGTCACGGTTCCCCGTGCCGGGTTGATTCTATCACGTTCTTTGTTTTCCCCCTACCGAACTTGAGCCAGCACGCGGCGGTGCCCCAAATCCTACGCGGGCGCCGCAGGCTTCAGCCGCGGCGGGTTTTCATAAAATTGTGAGCAAATCATCCGACCCAACGCGCGAGGCGCGCCGCAGCATTTTAACAGGCGGGTTTCGCCGCCCGCGGGCCAAACGTAAGCTCCGCCGCCCGCGGGGCGGGCTTGCTACAAGATTCGCCTGTACCCGTCGGCGTTGGTTCTCTCACGAAATAGTGGTAAACTTGAGCGTGATGAGTGGCCGGGTTGGGATGGGGACTTGCCGTTGTCCACATTTGCGTACCTAACCCCACCCCGGAGCAGACGCCGGGTCGGGCCTTTCAGCGTCCCACCCGGCGTTTTCTTTTGTCCCCGCGGCCGGCTGCTCAAACTGCGCTATGGGTTGGAGGCAAGCATGACCACGCAACGGAAGTACATTTTCGTCACGGGTGGCGTACTGAGCTCCGTTGGCAAAGGCGTCACCACCGCCGCCCTAGGGCGTGTGCTCAAGGAATATGGGTTCCGCGTCGCGGCCCAAAAACTCGACCCTTATCTCAACGTCGACCCCGGAACGATGAGCCCCTATCAGCACGGCGAAGTCTTTGTGCTGGATGACGGCGCGGAGACCGACCTGGACTTGGGACATTATGAGCGCTTTATGGACGTGCGGCTCAATCGCGCGTGCAATGTGACTACCGGCCAAGTGTATGCTGAAGTCATTGCCAAGGAGCGCCGAGGGGATTTCCTCGGTGGTACCATTCAAGTGATTCCCCATATCACCAACGAAATCAAACGGCGCATTGCGCTGGTGGCCGAAACCCTGGATGCCGAGATCGTCATTGTCGAGATCGGGGGAACTGTGGGAGATTATGAATCTGTGGCCTTCCTCGAAGCCATCCGCCAAATGCGCAGTGATGTAGGCCGCGAGAACACCGCGTATATTCATGTTACTTGGCTGCCTTATATCCGCGCAACAGGGGAACTCAAAACCAAGCCCACCCAACACTCGGTCCGCGAATTGCGCTCCGCGGGCATTTCGCCCGATATGATTATCGCGCGCTCGGATTACCCTGTACCAACGGAGCTCATTGATAAAATCGCACTCTTTTGTGATGTCGAACCCCGCGCGGTGGTACCTCTGGTGACCACGGACGTGCTGTACGAAGTGCCCCTGGTGTTGGAAGATGCAGGCGTTGCGCCCTTCTTGCTCGAGCGCCTTAACCTGCGCGCCCGTAAGCAACCGGATTGGCGAGCGTGGCGGGAACTGGTAACCAAAGCACGAGCAAATAAACCCAAGCTAACTATCGCCCTCGTAGGAAAGTACGTTGAGCTACACGACGCGTACCTCAGCGTCAAAGAAGCCTTGATCCACGCCGGACTCGCATTGGACTTAGACGTGCACATCCTGTGGGTTCAGGCCACCGATTTGGAGAAAGACCGACCCGACGCATGGGAAGCCGTTCGTCAAGCCGATGGCATTTTGGTTCCGGGTGGCTTCGACTCGCGCGGGGTGGAAGGCAAAATCAAGGCCGCGCGGTATGCGCGAGAACATAAAGTGCCCTACTTTGGCTTGTGCCTTGGGATGCAGCTCATGGTGGTTGAATTTGCTCGCCATGTCCTAGGCACGGAGGACGTACATTCCACCGAGTTCGATCCCAACACCAAACATCCGGTTATCGACCTTATGCCTGATCAGCGCACCATCACCGAGATGGGCGGTACCATGCGCCTAGGCCTCTACCCATGCGTACTGCAACCGGGTACCAAAGCGGCTGAAGCCTATGGCGTACCCGTAGTTGAAGAACGACATCGTCATCGTTTTGAATTCAACAACGCGTACCGCGAGGTGTTGACCCAAGCTGGTATGGTCTTTTCGGGCCTCTCGCCGGATGGTCGTTTGGTCGAAATTGCCGAGCTGCGAGATCACCCCTTTATGCTTGGGACCCAGTTCCATCCCGAATTTCTCTCCCGCCCTACCCGGCCACATCCGTTGTTTGTGGCCTTCTTGCGCGCGGCACGCGAACACCAACAGCGCCGCCACGCGACCCAGGCAGGCCAATCCGAACCCGACCCTACGCCGCAAGCCGCTTGAAACCCATTGAGGTAAAGATGGGTTGCAGGTTCACAGATTGCTCCAGCGTTCGCCCGAACGATTTAGGGCCTGACACGGGGTACTGCTTCCAAATTTGGGTTTGCATCGAGATAGCAAACATGCTATATAAAGCAAGTATAATTTATAGAAAAACACCACCCGTTTATTCTCAGGAGAGAAAAAGATACCCGACCACAGGCTCGTGGATTTTATTTCTGTAGATAAAAGTATCTTCTGAAATTTCTGGGCTTCTGGACGGGACTTGGTCGTGTGGGCGGATAGACGCGCACGAACAAAGGGAATGCGTGAGACATTACCATAGATAAAACCTTCTTCAGAAATCTACTTTTCACAACACACCCTACTAATGCTCACTATATGTTCACGAGGAAGGGCCAAAACTCATGGCGAGCGAAGCGTCGCCGTTGATTCGGGCTGTTGCACAGAGCCTCCTAAGGACCCTGCGAGGTCGCGAGCGCTACTCAAAGGCAAAGGGATAGATGCCAAAAGGCGCCATTGCCGCCCATCCACAAAAAAGAGTCGCGGCGCACTCGCATCCTGGGGCAATGGATTGGGGTTAATACCTACAGCATATATATCGTTCCCCAAAGAATGCAACGTCCACACCCCGGGCTCAAAAGTCATTTGCTGAATCCGGTGCTTTTGAATGGGATCGACCCGCCACAAGCGGCCCTTTCCCCAGGGACATGCCTCGCCAATAAGCAGCGTACCGTCAGATAGCACTGCCACAGGCCCCACGTCCTCCAAATCGATTATCCTTTGCCAAGTTCCTGTAGAGGTGTCCAAAGCAACAAGTCGTCCATGCTGTTGGCATGGCCCCTGAGCGTCGTATTGAAAGAGCACCATATACAGTAAACCGGTCTTAGCGTCAAAGGCCACGGATACGGGGGACAGAGGTGGTTTTCCGGTGGGCTGGGTCAAACGATAATACGCGCGCCAACGAAGACCACGCGTAGTATCTATATCGTACACCAACACCCCGCTGTTTGCAGGATGCCGCGACGCGTTGATCGCTACATAGGCAACACTTTGACCAAAAGCGATGCTCACTGCCAAACCCGGCACCTCGAGGGTTTGCAAACGCCGCGCTTCGCGAGCGAGGATAACATCGATATCTGAAGAGCCGTCGGGTTTTTCAAGTGAATGTCCAACCAAAAGTATATCTTGTGGTGACATAGCCAACAGCGTGGGCGCCCAAGTCGGTAGTTCAATGCGGGCTACACGGGTGCCCAATCGAGGATCGATTTTCCATATTTCTCGATAATCATGTGTTGCATCCGCATCAATGGCCACAAAAAGATATCCTTGTGAATCCACCTCAATGGCTGCCGCGGCACGAAATTTGGGATCTTGTAAAGTGCCTATCACCTGTGCGGTAATTATATCCACCACTGCGATTTGTGATTCGGCCAAAGATTGGACATAAAGAGGAGCTGCGGGTAAAATTTGGTAATTTCGCTTGACCGTCTTTCTCACAAAAGGCGAAGTTGAGAAACAGCCAGCCCCAAGGCTACTAACCAAAAAAATCCATCCAAGGTAGAAAACCATTCCACGCATGAGGATGCTCCGAAAAATAAATCGGGGTGGGCAGAAGACAACCTCTGCCCACCCCTACTGGCATTGCTTGGTGTTTACCAACCGTCGCCAATGGATCGGATGTACGTCCATCCGCTATACCACAGATCATTTGGAGTAACCCAAAAGCCGCCGTTCGGGTCTAAGTCAATGTTACCGTAAGAAGTCCAATAGTAGCTGGCCCACACCAGTTTACTGCAGTACCACTTGCTTTGATCGGTTTTCGAAGTCCAGATAGTGTAGGGTTCCCCTAATTGCCTTCGGGCATACCAACCGGCACCGTTGCGAATGTAGGCGGAAGTCCATACACCCATCACCGCGACGCGCGAATAGTGGCGTGGGAACCAATCCCAGGCATCGCGTCGCACCCCCCAACCGTAGCCACGCGCATGGACCGTTTTATTCCAGCCACCATAGGCATCCCACACTCCTGCGTGGTTCCAATACCCCCATGGCCGCCAAGTACGATGGCCTAGGAGAAAATCCCCATGGCGCGCTACCCCCATATTCACCGGGACTCCCTGTCCAGCGACATTTTCAAAGCGCTCCAAACTCTCGAGTCCAGCTGCCTGCTGCAACGCTTCTAGATCCAAATATTCCCCCAGCGCCTCCGCGTCCAAACGATTCAACTCGTGTTGCGGCAGCCGAGTTTAGAGAGCCATCATTTGGCGTTCAAGTTCTTGCTCCCAACGGGCATGCTGCTCAAAGGTGATGGGAAGATAGAACAATTTTTCGGCTTGGGCTTTGGCCACATCTTCAGGGTCAGGTGCCTCAACAGAACGGGCATCCGCACTGGGGGGCGGATCAGACGGCATAACATCCCCAGCCCGTACATTCGCTCGCGGCATCATCGCGAGCATGAGGGCTAACCACAGAATCACCAAGAAGCGCTTATACATCACCATACCTCCTTAGATGTAGTTTGAGTATCTTTTTACGCAAAGTCGCTTCTGTTGTTTGTTATTATAGCGCGGGGCTGGTATTTGTCAATATTTTGGACCTGAAGGAGTGTATTTCAATTTAGTAGGTGGGCCATTTCAAGAGGCGGGGCTGGAAAAAAGATAGCCCCTCCGGCAAAATTGGGGAAAACACTTCAAATCCCATGCCAGGAGGGGCTACCCATGACTGAACAAAGCATAACACAACTGCAGGCTCGCTGGCAAGAGGAGATGAGTCTTTGTTCACATTGACACTTGCGCGCGTGGGTGGTTTGGGGCACAATTGGTACGTTAAGAGCCAGCCCACCTGCGGAGGTTTGTCATGTCTACGCCCGGCGCTGCTCCTGAGTTCGTGGTACCTGATGAGGCACGGGTCCCTGTGGACCCCTATCTGCAGCGAATGCAGCCCATTCCGCCTTCGCGCATGTTCTTGGTCAAGCAAGGCTTGCGGCGTTTCCGTGAGCGATACCCTGACCGGCCGGTGTATGACGCATCCCAGGGCGATGGAGGCGCGAGCCTGCCTGGTGTGCGGCCGGATATTTTGGAACGCGCCGCGGCCATGCAGATTGAACGCGGCACCGCGTACACCATGCCCAACGGTACCGCCGAATTTCGCACCGCGATTGCAGAGCGCTATTGGGCTTTCGACCCCAATCTAGGTTGGGGTCCGGAAAATATCATCGCCGCGGTTGGCGGCCGGGACGCGCTCATGAAGGCCTACCAAGCCGCGCTCGCGTTGGGCCACGGTCGCATCGGCGACGTGGTGGTGACCAGCGCGGTGCCCTGGATTTCGTACAACTGGGGTCCGTATGGTGTGGGCGCGAACGTGGTGCGCGCGCCTGGCCAAGCCGAACACGCATGGGCCTATACCCAGGACGCCCTAGCCGAGACCTTCGCCTTTGTCGAAAAGCATGGCCGCAAAGTAGCCATGCTGATTATCACCAGCCCCGATAATCCTACAGGTCGGGTGATGCCCTTGGAGGAGCAAATCGCGCTGGGCCGTTGGGCCCTGGAGCACGGCGCCGCGTTCGTGCTTTACGACTGGATTTATCATCACGTAACGGATCAAGGGCCGAGCGACATCAACGCGCTGCTCCGCGGCTTTCCTCCTGAGCAACGGGAACGGGTCATGGTGCTCGACGGCGCGACCAAAGCCCTCGGCGCGTCCAACATCCGCATCGGCTGGCTGACCGCGGGACGTGAGATCATTCGCTTCATCACCGCGCGCGCGTCACACTCGGTCATTCCGCCCTTCTTCGCCCAAGCCGTGGTCTTGGCCGCGCTGGAGATGGGCTATCGTGACGCTGCGCGTCCCATCCTCGAACCCACGGCCCAAAGTCGGGCGTGGTTGCGCAACTTCCTCGCGGAACAAGGCTTCCGCTTCATCCTTAATCAGGGATATTACGCCTTTATCGATGTCGGACCTTGGCTTGACCGCCGCGGCTGGGCCGATACTGAACCCTTAGGTCAATATCTCGCTGAAGAACACGGCCTAGCTGTGGTACCTGGGGTTTTCTTCTCCCCCGCGGGTGCACGCTGGATCCGTTTTTCCTACGCTTTGCCGTTGGAACGGACCCAAGGCGCCGCGCAACGTCTCGTCGAAGCCCTGGCAACCCTCTAACGTTCCCCTGGCTTCGCGAACACGCGGCCCTCACTTCCCCAAGGAGGACGACCATGGCTTGGGATGCGATTACGCGCGAAATTTTGGATATCGCGCAAACCCTTATCCGCATTCCTTCGGTCAGCACCCTGCCCAACCCGCGGTACGACGCGGTGCACGAAGCCGGCGCATGGCTGCGCCGCTATTTTGAAGACCACGGCCTGACGGTACAATGGTTTGATCAAGGCCGCACGCCCGCGATGTGGGTCACCTTCCCTGGTCAAACCAACCCCCCCGTAGCCTGGTTGGGGCACTTTGACGTGGTCAATCCTGAACCGGACGACCGGCAGTTCGAGCCGCGCATTGAGGGCGACTATCTATGGGGTCGCGGGGCCGCGGATATGAAGACCGTGGTCGCGACCTTCGCGGTTTGGATGGCCCATCGCCGGGCCCAGGGTGAACCTTATCCGCCTATCGCGGCCCTTTTGGTCGGCAATGAGGAGGAAGGGGAAACCTTCCCTGTAGGCACGCCCCACGCGCTCGCAATCTTGCGCGAACAAGGCATTGAACCTCAATTCTACATCGCCGGCGAACGCACAGAAGAAACCGGAACCAAACCCTGGGGCGGCATCTGCACCCACAGCCGCGGCGCGAGTCGAATGCGCATTGAAGCCCACGGCACGCGCGACCACACCGGCATCGCCACGGGCCGCGATTTGGTCGCCATGCTGGTCGATGCGTACCTCTATGCCCAGGACCGGGCCGGTATGTACTTTACTCTGCGCGACGTGCAGGACGATTGGGTAACGCAATTGCGCTTTCCCTTCATGCTGGTAGGTGACGAAGGGCTGTACAACATCACGCCTAGCCGCGGGGTACTGGGCATCGAAGTGCGTTCCATCCCCGAAGATCCTATGCAGGACTTCGTCAACGACCTCGCCACCTACGCGCGCGAAATGGGCCTCACCTTCATACCCGAAACCATCACCGAAGGCACCGCAGTCGATCCGACGAACCCCTACTATCAGGCCTTGGTCGCGGCTGTAACCGAGGTGCGCGGTGAACCCCCCGAAACATGCCGCAAACGACCAGCCTCCAGCATCCGCTACGCGCCCAAGGACCGCGGGGTGGTCTGGGGCCAAAGCGGCTGGGGACCGCACCGCGCGGACGAGCGTCATTACATCCCGAGCATCCGCCCTTATTACGACGCGTTGCAGGCCTATGGGCAACGACTCTTAGCTATGACAGCATCCCACTAAGCATCGCCCTGGGTTCGCTATGTCTGCCTCGCCCACGTCAAAAACCAACCGGCCCTGGTCTCGCGCCGGGGCCGGTTGAGCCTCACACCCTTATCGCGCGTGAGAGCATAGCTTGCGCCTAAGCCGCAGCTAATGTGGCCACCAGGCTGTCAAACGCGCGCACAAAGGCGTGAACCCCTTCTTCTTCCAATTCGCGGGTAATTTCATCCAGGTCGATGCCCAATTCAGGCAACGCTACTAGGCGCATCGCATCACCAATGGGGTCCTCCTCCAACGTCAGGCGCGGCGTTCCATGGTCCGCAAAGGCCTCCCATGTGTGCGGGGGCATGGTGTTGATGGTGTTCGGTCCAATGAGTGCGTCCACGTATTTGGTATCAGGATATGCGGGGTTCTTGGTACTCGTCGAAGCCCACAGAAGCCGCTGTACCCGTGCGCCAGCCGCAGCCAATCGCGCGAACCGTTCGCTCGCGAAGATGGCTTTAAAGGCCTGATACGCCTGTCGCGCGTTCGAGATTGCAATGCGCCCCAACAGGCTGCGCGCCTCTTCAGCCTCGGCTCCGCCCGCGTCAATGCGTGTTTGCAACAGCCGATCCACCTTGGTATCAAGGCGAGAAACAAAAAATGAAGCTACCGAAGGCACATCCAGAGAGAGCCCCCGCTCCAAGCGCTGCTCAAGCCCGCGTAAGTAAGCATCGGCAACCGCGCGGTAACGGGGCACGGAAAAGATCAGCGTCGCGTTGACCGGGATACCTTCGGCAATGGCTGTGGCTATGGCCTCCAGGCCGGGTTCGGTCGCGGGGATTTTGATCAACAAATTAGGCCGACCGACCCATTCCCACAGCCGCCTAGCCTCTGCAACCGTGGCTTCCGGGTCATATGCCAAATGCGGATTGACCTCTAGGCTTACGAAGCCATCGAAACCATGGGTACGCTCATACAATGGGCGCAACACATCGCACGCATCCTGGATATCTTGCACAACCACATGCTCGTACAGCGCTACGGGATCGCGCACGCCTTGAGCTCGCCAATATGCTATGGCCTCAGCGTACACGTCGCCTTGTTGCAAGGCCTTGTGGAAAATGGCAGGGTTGGACGTCACCCCTTGCACTACGCCCGCCTGCACCAGGGCGGCCAAGCGTCCCGAATTCAGAAGAGGGCGGTCAATATAGTCATACCAAATAGATTGGCCCAACAAAACCAGCTGCCGCAAGCGCTTCATGAGCTCCTCCCTCGCGTTGGGTTGGCCGCGCGAGGCCGCGGCGACGGGTTCAATCCCCATGACAAGGCTTCGCTTAGGCTTCAGCCACCATCCACAGCATAAAGCCGCGTGAGCGGCCGGGTCGTTTATGGAAGCGCACTTGGTTGAACCCGGCTTCGGAAGCCCACCTGTGCCACGTCGTAGGCTGGTAAACCCGCGTGTTGGGGCTGATAAAAGCGCGTTCCACCCATTCAAAGGGCCGGCGCATCCAATGACGGCCGTCCACATCCGCGAGCAATAAGACCCCACCCGGGCGCAAAACCCGATGCACCTCGCGCAACACTGTGCGCGGGTGGGGCAGGCAATGAAACGTCATCACCAACGTGACCAAATCGAACACATCTGCGGCGAACGGCAAATGCCGAGCGTCGGCTTGGACGAACACGGGCGGGCGTGGCCCCGTCTCCAGCGCGGCATTTCGCAGGCACGTATCAAAGCGCAGATCGACGCCAACCACCAAAGCCTGGGGGAACACGCGGGTCAGGTATGCAGTTCCGCGGCCCTGGCCCGCGCCGATATCCAAGATGCGCGCCCGCGGGGGCACACGCACATGTTGCAGACCAAACGCGTAGGCGCGTGTAGAACGCGCCCAGGGAAGACGAGCGAAGACGCGCGCCCAGGGTTTCATGCGCGCACCTCCTGCGCCGAGGCATCTGACTGCGAGCCAAGGGCCGATTGCAACCACTTGGTTACGCTATCCAGTGCGACGCCCGCGGTCAAATCCGCGCTGAGGGGAGCGACTGCGACCTGACGTAACACCTGCAAAGTATATGCGTCGCTATCGGGCTCGAACACAGCTTCCGGATTCGGACGTCGTGCGTAGCCCGGCAATCCGTCGTCCGTGGGGATGGCTTGGTAGTACCGCTGGCGACTCACGCGGCACACACGCCACGGGGTTTGCGGGGTTGCGTCGTGGGGCACGTCGATCTTGAGGACGTCCACCCCAGGGGGCAAACCGCCCTGGGCCAAGACGGCCTGGGCGAACCGTGCCGTGAATCGAGCCGCAACGCGAAAATCCAGCGCGGGTTCATGTGCGTTGTGATGTTCATAATCGGCTTCAAGGGAGACGGCCAGCGCGGGGATGTGCGACGCGGCGGCCTCCAGCGCGGCGCCCACCGTGCCCGAGATGGTGATGCCAATACCCACGTTCTCGCCCGCGTTGATGCCCGAGACCACCAAAGCGGGTTTGCGCGGGAGGATGCGCAGGAGTGCGATGAGCACCGTTTGGGCTGGTGTCGCGTCCACGCGGAACGCGGGCCAGGGGCGGTCGGGTGTTGGAGGCACGGGCTCGACGCGGCCGCTCAGGTTCGCGAGCATACAGCGCCCTGCGCCGGTCCACTGCCGGGCTGGGGCCACGACCCAAACATCGCCCCAGGGGGCCAAGGCCTGGGCCGAGGCCCAAAGACCGGGCGAGGCGATGCCATCGTCGTTGGTCACCAAAATCAACGGTGGCATACCCAACTCCGACTAAGGAACAAAAACGGGCCGCGTAGAGCGGCCCGTATGGCGCCCTCGCCGCGACTCGAACGCGGGACCTCCTCCTCCGCAGGGAGGCGCTCTATCCACTGAGCTACGAGGGCGCAAAACGTTCACATCCAGCGGGGAGGGCGGGATTCGAACCCGCGGCCGAGGTCTTCCCCCGGCAACCGCTTAGCAGGCGGCCCCAATCGTCCACTCTGGCACCTCCCCAGGGCATTCCGTATTGTACCACAAAATAGCCGTTTGAGAAGCTTCTTTCCCGCTTTTGCCCTGGGGCCCGCCCAACCCTCATCCCGTCAGCGGAGGGAGTGGGATTCGAACCCACGGTGGGCGCAAGGCCCACAGCGGTTTTCAAGACCGCCGCCTTCGTCCACTCGGCCATCCCTCCAGCGGCTTTTATTATACCAAACCCTTCGCGGCCGCGCCAAGACTCCCCGCAGACACTACCGCTTGGTGTAGGTCGGCGCTTTGCGTGCCCGCTTGAGGCCCGGCTTCTTGCGCTCTTTCTCGCGTGGATCGCGCGTGAGCAGACCCGCCTTACGCAGCGCCGGACGATAGTCCGGGTTCATCTTGAGAAACGCACGTGCCAAACCCAGGCGAACAGCTCCCGCCTGTCCCGTGATACCACCACCCTTGACGCGCACCGTGATGTCATACCGCTCACGCGCTTCGCCAAGCACCTCAAAGGGCTTGAGGATGTACGAAATATCCCCAAAGCGGGTGAAATACGCCTCAATAGGGCGATCGTTCACAATGAACTTCCCTGTTCCCGGCATGATGCGCACCCGCGCGGTGGCTTCTTTGCGGCGACCAATACCTTCGTAATAGCGAACTTTTTGCGCCTGCTCCATCCTTACCTCCTCGGTGTCAATAAGTCATCCAGGTAGGGCTCGCACCAGCCTCAGTCCAAGCTCACCACTTTAGGCTTCTGGGCCTCATGTGGATGTTCTGGCCCCGCGTACACCTTCAAGCGGCGCAACAGCTTGCGCCCTAAGCGGTTTTTGGGCAGCATGCCCTTGACCGCAAGCTCGATCACGCGCTCTGGATGTGTGCGCAGCATATCCCGCAGCGCGGTCTCTTTGATGCCACCCGGGTATCCCGAATGGCGGTAATACTTCTTGTCGGTCAGCTTACGGCCCGTCACCCGGACGCGTGAGGCATTGATGACAATGACGAAATCGCCCATGTCAACGCCGGGGGTATAGGCCGGCTTGTGCTTGCCCATGAGCAAGGTCGCGACCTTGGCCGCCAACCGGCCCAAAATTTGGCCACTCGCGTCGATGACGTACCACTCGTGAGTTACGTCATCGGGCTTAGGATAATACGTGCGATACAACTTCGTGGTCACGGTTCATCCTCCGGTTGCCGGGCCTCGGGAGCCCGGGGCTTGAGGTGGGCTTTGACCCATTCGGCGAAGCGCTCCCGGTCCCAAGCGCACGAAGCCACCTGGACCAGGGCTTGCTCTTGTTGCGCGTTGTCCGCGTCCATCTCGTATCCATTAAGGACGAGGAACACCTCCATCGCCGCGTGGGCCGTACGCTTATTGCCATTCAAGAAGGGATGGTTTTTGACCAACCCGAACGCGAGGACCGCGGCCTTGTCCCCAATCGTGGGGTACAGGTCCTGCCCGCCGAAGGTCATTTGGGGCGCGGCCACGGCCGCGACGAGCCCCGGCCAGTCCCGCAGGCCCGCTTGGGTTTGGGTCTGGGCCATGACCAAGGCATGAATTTGCAGCACATCGTTCACGCTCAAATAACGCATCACAAGGCTGCCAAGCGTTTATATAAGGCCTCGTTCTTGCGCACCACGTACTGCACCGCGCGGTCGAACTCGCTCTCACCAGCGGGCAATACCAACAGGGCCAACACCGTAGCCCGCGTGAGTGCTTCGACCGAAAGGCCCAAGCGGGCTGCGCGCTCCCGCAGTTGTTGCAGCTCCCTCTCGGTGAGTTGGACCACAATCTCGGCCATAGTTCACCCTCCCAAACGCCACAACTGCCACCACCACGAACGGAAACGCGCCACTGACCAGGGTTGTTGCCACGCGGCGACCTCGTGATCGTGATAGGCCACCTGGGCTAAAAACAGGCCCTGAGGCGGGGCAAGCACAGCCCAGGGGCGCTCGGGCGGTGTGCGTAGCGCGTGGAGCCAGGCATCCATGGCGAGACGTTCCTGGGCCATGGCCACCTGAGCCGCGACCATGCGCCGCACCATGCGGTATAGGAACGCGTCGGCCGCGACATCGAAGGCCCACAGGCCTGGCGCCACCTGAAACCACGCGGCCCGGTACACCGTGCGCACGGTGCTCCCCCGGGGGCCTGCGGGTGGCGTACCCAGCGCGGCGAAGTCATGCCGCCCCACCAGGGCCCGGGCTGCCTGGTGCAAGGCCTCGGCCCGCGGGCAGGGCCAGACTTGCCACGTGTAACGCCGCATAAAGGGATGGCGCTCCGGACTGCACCATAGCCAATAGACATAACGCCGTCCTCGCGCGGCGTAGCGCGGGTGAAAGTCGGGCGGTGCCTCGCGCACGGCCCACACCCGCACATCCGCGGGCAAGCGCGCGTTCAATGCCCGTCGCAACGCTTCCGGGCCATGACGCCAGGCCAGGGCAAAGGCGAAGACCTGGCCCAACGCATGCACCCCCGCGTCCGTACGCCCCGCGTAGCGTACGCTGGCCTCTTGCCACCCCAGGGTCCGCAGGGCCTCCTCCACCACGCCCTGCACCGTGCGCCCCTGGGCTTGCCGTTGCAGCCCCTCGAACGCGGTGCCGTCGTACGCCAACCAAGCTTGGTAAAGTGCCATGGTGCCCTGCCCGCCGTGCCGCGGGCACGGTTTCGCTTAGTCTTCGACCAACTCGATCAACACCATTTCCGCGGCGTCGCCCTTGCGCCAACCCAAGCGGTAGATGCGGGTATAGCCACCAGGGCGATTTTCGTACCGCGGCGCGATCTCATGGAAAATCTTGTGCACCAGCTTGCGGTCGTTGCCCAGCCGCGCCGCGACCAAGCGCTGGTAATGCACCATAGCCGCGCGGCCCTTTTCTGTACCGTCAGCCGCGGCCGCGTTCCCTTTCTTGGCCAAGGTGATAATCTTCTCAGCCTCGTTTTGGATAGCCTTGGCCTTCGCGCGCGTGGTGCGAATGCGCTGGTGCTCAAACAGCTGTTTGAGCAAATTCCGGCGCAGCCACTTGCGCGCGTCCCGGCTACGCCCGAGTTTGTATCCCGCCTTTCGGTGTCGCATGGCTCTTACTCCGCTTGCTGATCGGCTTCTGCAGCCAAGTCCTCGGACAGATACCCCTTGGCCTGCAGCTTCTGTTTGAGCTCATCCAGGCTCTTCGCGCCGAAATTGCGAATACCCAGCAAGGCGTCTTGGCCCTTGTCTTCCCATATACGCAACACATCCCCCACGGTATCGATACCGGCGCGTTTGAGCGCGTTGTACACGCGCACGGATAGCTCCAGGTCCTCGATGGGCACGTTGAAGCGACTGTGCTCTTGCTCCTCTTCGATGCTGCGCGGGGTTGGGCTCAAGAAGCCTTCGCCCTCATCCGTGCCCGCGAGGGGCGCGAAGTGGGCGACCAAAATACGAGCTGCGCCTTGTAAGGCCTCCTCGGGGCGGATGGTGCCATCGGTCCAGATCTCGAGGATCAAGCGATCGTAGTTGGTTCGCTGGCCCACCCGCTCCGGTTCCACGGTGAAGTTGACTTTACGCACGGGGGTAAAAATCGCGTCGACAGCCAACTCGTTGATGGATAGACTGCGGCGCCGCTCTTCCGCAGGCGAGAACCCACGCCCGCGTTCAACGGTCATCTCCATGGTGACCGCGGTTTGCGGATCGTCAATGGTAAACAAGTACAGCTCGGGGTTAACGATCTCGACTTCCGGGCTCGGCTGAATATCGGCCGCGGTGATTTCGCCCTCGCCCCGCACCTCCAAATATAGATGGGCGCGGTCACCGTCGTACATCTTGAGCCGAAGTTTCTTTAAGTTCATCAAAATGGTAAGCACATCTTCGCGAACGCCTGGGATGGTGGTGAACTCGTGCGGGACGCCGGAAATGCGCACCGAAGTGACTGCGGCGCCCGGCAGGGACGAGAGCAACACCCGGCGCAACGCGTTCCCTAAAGTCACGCCGTACCCGCGCTCGAGCGGCGTGATCACGAAACGGGCGTAATTTTGCGTCGACCGTTCCGTGCTAATCTTAGGAGTAACAATGCCAGCTAACACATTCGCAGTCATACCCGTACCCCTCGCTCCGAAACTACAACACGGTCACCAGGATTAGCGCGAGTAGTACTCGACGATGAGCTGCTCGTTGATGGTCGCGTCAATTTCGCCACGTTCAGGCATCCGCAACACGCGGCCCGAGAGGTTATCCAAATCCCGCTCGAGCCACGCTGGGACCGCGCGTTGCGCGGCCCATTCAGGGATAATTTCCTGGAAGAAGCGGCGCTTGCGCGAGCCTTCGCGCACGGCCACCACATCGCCCGGGCTGAGCAAATAGGAGGGCACATCGGTGCGGCGGCCGTTGACGGTGAAATGGCCATGCGTGACCAACTGTCGCGCTTCAGCCCGACTGCGGGCGAAGCCCAAGCGATAGACCACGTTATCTAAACGCGATTCCAGGATTTGAAGCAGGTTGAGACCGGTCAGGCCTCGGCGCTGAGTCGCGATTTCAAAATAGCGGCGGAACTGGCGTTCGCCAATGCCATAGATACGCTTCGCGCGTTGCTTCGCCCGAAGCTGTTTCGCGAAGTCTGACTCGCGCCCACGGCGCAAGGCCGCGACCCGACCGTGCTGCCCTGGCGGGTACTTGCGGCGCTCAAAGGGGCACTTGTCCGTAAAGCACTTCGCGCCTTTCAGATACAGTTTTTCGCCTTCACGGCGGCATAAACGGCAGACCGGACCAAGATACCTACCCATAGAACCGCCTCTCTCCTTGACGCGGATTGGCCGCCCCGTCTACATTCGGGGCGGGTGACGGGACCGAACCGAAACAGACCCACCACGGCCGAAGTTCGCCCTGGTGGGCACGGCGCCGACGCCTTTACACCCGTCGCTTCTTCGGCGGTCGGCAACCGTTATGCGGAATGGGCGTAATATCCGAAATCGACAAAATCTTGATGCCGTCGATGTTGATCAGCGCGCGCAAGGCAGCTTCGCGCCCCGGGCCTGGGCCCTTGACGAAGACGTGGGCTTCGCGCAAGCCCATATCGCGCGCGGCCTTGACCGCTTGCTCCAGGGCCAGTCGCGCGGCGAAGGGTGTGCTTTTGCGCGTGCCCTTGAAGCCCACCGTGCCACCACTGGCCCAGGTAATGGTGTTGCCCTGTTCGTCCGTGATGGTCACAATGGTATTGTTAAACGTCGCTTGGATATAAATGCGCCCCCGCGGGACCACGCGCTTGACCTTGGTGCGACGGCGGCGAGAGGAACGTACCGAACGAGCCATAAGCGCATCTCTCCTTGACGTGCAAGATCTTTGGCCGCCAGGGCCCACACATCCTCGAAACCCCTGGCTGGCCTATTGGAGGAATCGGGTTACTTCTTCTTCGCGCCGCGACGCCGACCACGGCCGGCTACAGTCTTGCGCGGGCCCTTACGCGTGCGCGCGTTGGTGCGCGTCCGCTGGCCCCGCACAGGCAACCCGCGGCGATGCCGCAGTCCGCGGTAGCAGCCGATGTCCATCAGCCGCTTGATGTTCATTTGCACCTCGCGGCGCAGGTCACCTTCTACTTTGTAGTTCTTCGCAATGAACTCCCGCAGCCGCGCGACCTCATCCGGCGATAGCTCATACACCCGGCGGTCCGGGTTCACGCCCGTCGCGGCCAGGATTTCCTTCGCGCGCGAGCGCCCGATGCCATAGATGTAGGTCAACGCGATTTCGATACGCTTGTTGCGCGGCAAGTCAACACCAGCGATCCGTGCCATATGCCTACCCCTGTCGCTGTTTGTGGCGAGGATCTTCGCAGATTACATATACCCGCCCACGGCGGCGCACAATCTTGCACTTTGAGCAGCGCTTCTTGACCGAAGAAGAGACCTTCATCGTTCTCGCTCCTTTCCTGGCTCAACATCCGGTTCCCGCAAAGTCCGTATTATACCGAAAAGTCCCCGTTTGTCCAGGCGGATGGCCTGAATTCGATTGCTACAACGCGGTCAAAATTAGAGGGCCCGAGGGTGTGACCGCGACCGAGTGCTCAAAGTGGGCGGTCAGCGAACCGTCGGCCGAGGTCACCGTCCAACCATCGGGCTTAACCTTGGTGCGCGGGGTTCCAACTAGCACCATAGGCTCCAAAGCCACGGTAAGCCCGGGCTTGATCACCGGGCCTTCGCCCGGCCGGCCGTAGTTCGGCACCATCGGGAACTCATGCATCGAGCGGCCTACGCCGTGCCCCGTGTACTCCCGAGTAACGTAGAAGCCATGCTTTTCCACATGGTGTTGGATAGCCCACGACACATCCCCAATGCGCCGTCCAGGGCGCAATTGCTCGATACCTTTGTACAGTGCCTCTTCGGTCACCTTCAGCAACTTCTGGGCCAGGGGGGAGATCTCGCCCACGCCCACCGTGAACGCCGAATCCGCGATAAACCCCTGATAGATTGTTCCGCAATCGACCGAAACGATATCGCCCTCGCGAATCACCCGCTTAGGGCTTGGGATGCCGTGTACCAGCTCGTCGTTGATGCTAACTGTAATGGTCGCGGGGTAAGGGTACGGCCCCGGATAGCCCTTGAACGCGGGTTTCGCGCCGTGGGAACGGATGACCTCTTCCGCGATGGCATCCAGTTCGGCGGTGGTCACCCCGGGCCGGATGGCCTGGCGCACAGCCTCAAGCGCAAGGGCATTGATGCGCCCTGCCTCGCGCATGATGGCGATTTCTTGCGGGCTCTTGAGGATGATGCGCCGGGTCCACACCATGGTTTACGCGCCCTCGTCCATCGCGGCCCGCACCGCGTGCAGCAGGGCTTGGGTCACTTCATCCATGGGCCGGTTGCCATCGATTTCGACCAACACCCCGCGCTGGCGATAGTAGTCAATTAGCGGCGCGGTCTGTTCTTCATACACCTGAATACGACGCCGAACGGTCTCTGGCTTGTCATCTTCACGTTGGTAAAGTTCGGAACCATCGTAATCGCACACGCCCGGCTGTTTGGGCGGATTGTACTTTTCGTGAAAGATATGGCCATGGGCTCGGCAAACCCAACGACCGCTCAACCGTTCCACCAACACCTCTTCGGGCACGCGGATGTAAGGCACCACCAGCCGCGCGCCACGTTCGGCCAATATCTTGGCCAAGGCTTCGGCCTGGGCCGGTGTGCGCGGAAAGCCGTCCAAAATCGCGCCTCGTTGCGCGTCGTCCCGGCTCAGGCGGTCCTTGACCATTGCGATGGTCACTTCGTCCGGCACCAATTCGCCCCGGCTCATATATTGCTGCGCGAGCTGGCCCAAGGGCGTTTGGTTTTTCAAATTCTCACGAAAGATATCCCCCGTCGAAATATGGGGCAACCCTAAAGCCTCAGCCAATCGCTTGGCCTGGGTTCCTTTGCCCGCGCCCGGCGGGCCCAAAAGCACGATGAACAGGGGTCGTTCTTCCGCCATCGTCCCGCTCCTCAGCGGATGAGCAAGCGCTCTTCATACCCATGCATCTTGAGCTCGGCTTCGATATTGTATAGCAGGTCCCGCACCACACCGACAACGATGATGAGACCCGAGGATGAAATAAGCAGCAGTGACGAATACCCGCCCCGGGCTGCGGACGGCACGAGCAGGGTGAGCAAGTAGGGGAGGATGGCCACGAAGCCTAAGAACAGCGCGCCGGGCAGCGTGACGCGACGCAGCACCCGGGTCAGGTACTCCTGCGTGGGCTCGCCCGGCGGCACGCCCGGAATGCGCGCGCCCTGGCGGCGCAACTGCTCGCCGTAGCTCTGCTGCATGAAGAGCACTTCGGTGTAGAAGAAAGTAAAGAGCACCACGAAGATGAAGTAGCTCCACCAGTAGGTGCCATAATTAGGGTCAAAGAAACGCTGAATGGCGCCTGCGATACTGCGCAAGGTATCGTTGCTCGAGTTGAGGAAAAGTCCCGCGAACATGCCGGGCAGCGCGAGCAACGACTGCGCGAAAATGAGCGGGATCATGCCAGCCATATTGACGGGCAGCGGCAGCGTGCCTTTGACGGGCATGGACATACGTCGGCCAATACGCCGACCCGGGTACATCACCGGCACCAACCGCTTGCCCTGCTGCACGAACACGATGAGGAACACGGTGAAGACCAGCACAATGAGCGAGACCGCGGTGTAGAACCAGCGGTTCTGGGGGTCTTGCCATAAAGTCGCGAAGTTGTACGGCAGCCGCGCGGTGATGCCCGCGAAGATGATGAGCGAAATACCCTGGCCTTTGATGCCGTATTCGGAGATCAGCTCACCCAGCCAGATCGCGAACATCGTGCCCGCGGTCATTGCGAGGATGATAGCGATGCTAGGCAAGATTTTATCGCCTGAAAAGCCGAAATTGGGGATGACGGGCACGCCGCCGAAGTATGACACCAGGCGAATCTGGCCCAGGGCTTGCAACGCCGCGACGGGCACGGCCAGGATGTAGCTCCACCGCTCCATCCACTTACGGCCTTCTCGCGGGTCCTCTTCCATGCGGCGCTGCCACGAGGGTACGATGGGCACCAAGATCTGTAAGATAATCTGCGCGGTAATGTAAGGATACACACCCATCGAGAGGACCGAGAATCGGGCCAGCGCGCCGCCGGAGAGGAAGTTGAGCAAATTCAAAAACCCGGCGCCGGGCTTGGTACTCTGCAAGAGCTGGGCCATTACGTCCGTATCGACCCCCGGCACCGGGATTTGCGCCGCGAAACGATAGATCACCAAAATGCCGATGGTGATCAGCAATTTACGGCGAATGTCTTCGGCGATCCAGAGGTAACGCCACGGTGAACCTTTCATGGACGGAACTCCTCACGGGCCAAGCCGCTAGGTCCAGGCGATAATCTCGACCTGGCCTCCCGCGGCCTCGATCTTGGCACGGGCGCCTCGGCTAACCCGATGCGCCTTTACAGTAAGGGCGATATCCAAATCACCCCGGCCCAAGATGACAATGGGGTAACGGACTTTGCGCAACAATCCTTTGGCCACCAAGGTTTCGGGCGTCACTTCCTCGCCAGCCTGGAACCGTTGCGCGATCTGGTCCAGGTTGATCTCATGGTAGACCTTGGGGAACGGCGGCTTGAAGCCCCGCTTGGTCGGCAGGCGGCGCACCAAGGGCAGGTTTCCGCCCTCGTGGTAAGGGCGCACGCCGCCGCCCGACCGCGCGTTTTGGCCCTTGGTGCCGCGGCCCGCGGTCTTGCCCTGGCCGGCCGCAATGCCGCGGCCCACCCGCTTTTTCCGATGCTTCGCGCCAGGGTTCGGACGTAACTCATGGATCTTCATGACCGCTCTCCCATCGTTGCCAGGTTAGCCAGCCCTCCCAGGGCAGCGTGTGTACATTATTCCACCTCTTCTACTCGCACCAGGTGGACCACTTTGGCCACCATGCCCCGGATCATGGGCGTATCCTCATGCTCCACCGTCTGGTACAAGCGGCGCAAGCCCAGCGACCGCACCGTCGCTTTCTGCCGCTTGGAGTAGCCAATGGGGCTCTTGATCAACGTGATGCGCAAGCGCTTAGCGGCCATGGGACTTCCTCCGCTTCCGGCGATCCCAGAAGGGCATCACATGCTCTATGGGCTTGTTCCGTTCCTGGGCCACCTCTTCCACCGAGCGCAGTTGCTTCAACGCTTCCATGGTGGCCTGGACCACGTTAATCAGCGTGTTCGCGCCCATGGACTTGGTGAGCACGTCGCGGATGCCCGCGGCTTCCAGGATGGCCCGCACGCCACCCGCGGCGATCACACCCGTACCGGGCGACGCGGGCTTGAGGAACACCCGGGCGCCCCCCACTTCGCCAATGACTTCGTGGGGGATGGTGGTGTCGTACAGATTAATTTTGATCATGTTCCGCCGGGCCCGTTCGCTGGCCTTGCGCACCGCGTCGGGCACCGCGTTGGCCTTGCCGATGCCCAGGCCGACCCGACCGCGGCGGTCGCCCACCACCACTGTAGCCCGGAAGGAAAAGCGTCGACCGCCCTTAACCACCTTGGCCACCCGGGCGATCTCAATGGTGCGCTCGTCCAATTCTTCTTCGTAGGCGTCCGGTGCGACATAATCCATCGCCATGCTTAAACCTCCCCAAAAGCCTCCGTTTGAGGCGGAGTTAGAACTCCAGGCCTCCGGCCCGGGCGCCGTCAGCCAGGGCTTTCACCCGGCCGAAGTACTTATAGCCCCCGCGGTCAAAGACCACGCGTTTGATGCCTTTGGCCAGGGCCCGCTCCGCGATCTTCTCGCCCACCAAGCGGGCCTGTTCGGTTTTGGTCTTCCCGGCCATCAGGGGCCGCAGTTCGCGGTCAATGGTCGACGCCGAGACCAGGGTCACCCCGGCTTCGTCGTCGATGATCTGGGCGTAGATATGCGTCAGGCTGCGGAATACGTTAAGCCGGGGGCGTTCCGGCGTGCCGTGTACCTTTTTGCGCACCCGCTTGTGTCGCCGCTTGCGGGCTTCGTTGCGACTGATCTTCGCCATGGTTCAACCTCCCTTATCGGCCCACGGGCCCCGATCGGGGTTCCGTGGCGCCCAGGGTGCTCACAACGGGTAGGACTAACGTCCGGCCTTGCCAGCCTTGCGTCGGATAACTTCGCCCTGGTAACGGATCCCTTTGCCCTTGTAGGGCTCGGGCGGGCGGATTTTGCGGATGTTGGCCGCGACCTGCCCCACCAGCACCTTGTCGTAGCCTTTGACTTTGATGATGTACGCGTTGGGGCCGCGGCTGGCCTCGAACTCGATGCCCGGCGGCGGTGAGACCACCACCGGGTGCGAAAAGCCCACGTTCAGGACCAAATCCTTTCCCTTGACTTCGGCCCGGTAGCCGGTGCCATGGACTTCGAGGACTTTCTCGAAGCCCCGGGAAACGCCGATGATCATGTTGTTCAACACCGCGCGCGTGGTGCCGTGCCACGCTTTGTGCTGTTTCGAATCCGAGGGGCGTTCCACTCGCACCACCCGGGCCTTTTCGTCAAAAATGATCTTCATCGCTGCGGGGAAGGTGAAGGACAGCTCGCCCTTCGGGCCCTTCACCCGCACGTGAGACCCCTGAATGTCCACCTGAACGTTTTCAGGGACCGGGATGGGTAAGCGTCCAATCCGAGACACGGTCCAACCTCCATCGCCGTGATGGCTACCAGACTTTGCAAATAACCTCGCCCCCCACGCCCAATTTGCGTGCGCGTTGTGCGGTCATCACGCCTTTGGGCGTGGTCACGATCGCGATCCCCATGCCCGACTTAACCCAAGGCAGCTCGTGTTTGCGGGCGTAAATGCGCCGGCCGGGCTTGCTCACCCGCTCCAGGCCCCGGATGACGGGCCGACGGTGGCGCCGCTCGCCCACGTATTTGAGCTGGATGCGCAGGATTTTATGCGCGGGCGTGCGGCCTTGTTCCACCCGGTAATTTTTGATGTATCCCTCTTCCTTCAGAATGCGCGCGATGGCTTCCTTCATTTTGGACGAGGGCATAGTTACTTCTTCGTGCCCGGCCATGAGCGCGTTTCGGATGCGCGTCAGCATATCGGCAATGGGATCGTTTACCGCCATGATGCTCCCTCCAGCCGCTACCAGGAAGATTTCGCCACACCGGGGATCTTGCCTTCCAGCGCTAATTCCCGGAAGCAGATGCGGCACACACCAAAGCGACGAATGTAACCCCGGGGGCGCCCACAGATGCGGCAGCGGTTCCGGTACTGCACCTTGTACTTCTTGAACTTGTTCCGATACATCAAAGCCTTGCGCGTCATGCTCGCACCTCACCCATAGTAGTCTAGGCCACTCCGGCTATTGACGCCGGAAAGGCATACCTAATAAAGCCAACAAGCGACGGGCCTCTTCGTCCGTCTTGGCCGTGGTTACGATGGTGACCTCGAGGCCTCGGATCTTGTCGATTTGATCGTAATCGATCTCCGGGAACACGAGTTGTTCCCGCAGACCCAGGGAATAATTCCCCCGGCCGTCGAACGCGTTGGGGGAGACGCCGCGGAAGTCCCGCACGCGCGGGAGCGCGACGTTCATCAAACGGTCCAAAAAGGCCCACATGCGGTCGCCCCGCAAGGTGACCTTAACGCCGATAGGCATGCCCTTGCGGATGCGGAAGCCCGCGATGCTCTTGCGGGCCCGGGTGATGATGGGCTTTTGGCCCGCGATGGTCGCCAGGTCTCGCGCGGCATGCTCCAGGGCTTTGGCGTTCTCTTTGGCCTCGCCCACGCCGATGTTGAGCACGACTTTTTCGATGCGGGGCACGGCCATGACATTGGGGTAACCGAACTCCCGCATCAGGGCCGGGACCACTTCGTTCTTGTACTTCTCCTTCAGCCAGTGCGCCATGTTCGTCCTCCGTACCCCCCACGGGGGCCTTCCGTCCGTGGGGGCAAGGTGGCCTAAGGTCAGTCGATGTCCGCGCCGCACTTTTTGCACACGCGGTGGCGCGTGCCATCCTCATCCCGGCGGATGCCGACACGGGTGCGCTGCCCACACTTGGGGCAAATCAGCATCACGTTGGAGATGTGGATGGGCGCTTCGAACTCGATGATGCCGCCCTCAAGGGTGCGCCCACCCGCCTGGTAGGATTTGCGGTGGCGCTTGCGACGGTTGACGCCCTGCACCACCACACGGGCCTTTTTGGGCAGCACCCGCACCACTTCCCCGCGTCGGCCTTTGTCCCGACCGGTGATGACTTCGACCATGTCGCCCTTCTTGATCTTGAACTTCGCCTGGGTCATCGCTCGCCACTCCATGCCCATCTGGCCCGGCTAAAGTACTTCCGGCGCCAGGGAGATGATTTTGGTAAAGCCCTTTTCCCGCAACTCTCGGGCGACGGGCCCGAAGATGCGGGTCCCGCGGGGATTGGTGCCATCGGGCGCCAAGATGACAGCCGCGTTGTCGTCAAAGCGGATGTACGAGCCGTCTTCGCGGCGCCATTCTTTCTTGGTGCGCACGATGACCGCCTGCACGATCTCGCTCTTCTTGACCTGTCCGTGGGGTGTGGCCACTTTCACGGTCCCCACCACCACGTCGCCCACGCGCCCATATTTGCGATGGGAGCCACCCAGGACGCGAATGACCAGGATCTCCTTCGCGCCCGTGTTATCCGCGATCTTGAGCCGACTTTCTTGCTGGACCATGGCTTACGCCTCCCCAGCCTTCTCGTCCGCGGGCGCGGCCGGGCTGGGTTCCGCAGGGGCCGAGGAGGTCATGGTCTCTTCCAGGGCCGCGACTTCCTCCTCCACCACCACGTCCTTCTCCCGAGCCGCTTCGCCCGCGCGCTTCAGAATTTGCTGCACGACCCACCGCT
Source organism: Chloroflexota bacterium (assembly GCA_013153135.1). Classification (GTDB taxonomy): domain Bacteria; phylum Chloroflexota; class Anaerolineae; order Anaerolineales; family DRMV01; genus JAADEN01. The sequence continues at coordinate 820 of JAADFA010000004.1, read as the reverse complement.
TGGTCTTGGAGATGGGTCGGCTCTCGACAATAACAACCACGTCACCAACGCGCGCGCCCAACTCGTCGTGGGCCTTGTACTTCTTATCCCGGTGCACGACTTTCTTGTATAAGGGGTGGCGGAAGGTGCGGCGCACCTTGACCACCACCGTCTTTTGCATCTTGTCGGATACGACCACACCCGTTAGCCGTCGCCGCCGGTTCATGCTTCACCCTCGTTGGCAGATTGCTTCTCGGCCTCGATCTCCCGCTCGCGTAAGATGGTCATCAAGCGGGCGATGAGGCGGCGGGTCTTGCGGAATTGACTTGTGTCCACCAGCTCGCCCGTCACCTGCTGGAAGCGCAGGCGCATGAGCTGCTCCCGGGCTTCGTCGAGCTTTTCGATGATTTCTTCGGTGGACAGTTTGCGAATCTCCGACGCCTTCATGCGGACCTCCTCCTACGCCCGACAGGCACGCCCGTCTAGGCCAGTTCCTCTTCCCGACCCTCGCGGGTCACGATTTTGGTCGCGATGGGCAGTTTGTAGGAGGCTTTGCGCAAGGCCTCTAGGGCCAGCTCGGGCGCGACGCCGCCCACTTCAAACATGATGCGGCCCGGTTTGACCACCGCGACCCAGTCTTCCACGTTGCCCTTACCACCGCCCAGGCGGGTCTCGGCCGGTCGCCGGGTCACGGGCTTATCGGGGAAGATGCGGATCCACACCTTGCCCCGGCGGCGCAGGGTGCGCACGATCGCGCGCCGCGCGGCCTCGATCTGGCGGGCGGTGATCCACGCGGGCTCGAGGGCCTTGAGGCCGAAGTCGCCGAAGTGCACTTCGGCCG
>JAADFA010000099.1 GCA_013153135.1 Chloroflexota bacterium | reverse complement strand
TGGCTCGCGGAGCCTGGGTTTGCAAAAATGCCGCGAACGCGTCCAACGCCGCGCTTCGTCCTACCCAAGACATGGCGGTCACGGGGCACCTCCTCAAGCATCAGGCATCGAGGCTTTGGAGCTCGGGAGGTGCAATGCCCGTGCCAAACGAGATGGGGCTAGTCTGCGAGCAAATACGGATGCAGCGCGTCCAAGCGCGGCGGGATGCTCGGCAGGTCCACAGCTTGGCGGAGGATGATATCTGGGTCCTTGAGCCCGTGGCCGGTCACCACGGCGACGATGGTCTTGCCGCGCGGATCCAGGCGCCCGGTCTCGATCTCCGCGGCCAAGCCCGCGAGCCCTGCAGCCGACGCGGGCTCGACCCACACGCCTTCGCGCGCGAGCGCGCGCTGCATGGCCAAAATCGCGTCATCAGGCACCGCGATGATGCGACCACCCGATTCACGCGCGGCCGCGAGGGCTTCCTCCCCACGGGCTGGTCGGCCGATACGGATTGCAGTCGCGACCGTTTCGGGGTGCTCGACTGGGTGCCCCAGGACCAAGGGCGCGGCGCCTTGCGCCTGCACACCCAACAGCTGCGGCAGGCCCGAGCCTTTGGCCGCGTGGTATTGCTTGAAGCCCATCCAATACGCGGTGATATTGCCCGCGTTACCCACGGGGATGGCCAACCAATCGGGCGCGCGCCCCAGAGCATCCACGATCTCAAAGGCGGCCGTTTTCTGCCCCTGCAGACGATAAGGGTTGATGGAATTGACCAGCGCGATGGGGTACCGCTGCGTGGCCTCTCGCACCAACGCAAGGGCGTGATCGAACGAGCCCTGGATTTGCACCACGGTCGCGCCGTACGCGAGTGCGCCCGCGAGCTTGCCCAATGCGATCTTGCCCTCGGGCACAAGCACCACCGCGCGCACACCCGCGCGCGCGGCATATGCGGCCGACGACGCGGCGGTGTTGCCCGTGGATGCGCAAATGACCGTGCGCGCACCGCGCCCCACAGCTTCACCCACGGCCGCAACCAAGCCGCGATCCTTAAACGAGCCCGTGGGGTTCAGGCCTTCGTACTTGACGTAGAGATCGAAGCCACCGCCCAAATCCTTAGCCAGGCGGGGCATGGGAATCAAGGGCGTACTCCCTTCACTGAGGGAAAGGCGCACCGTATGCTCGGGAAGGTCAAGCCAATCCCAATAGCGTTGCAACACGCCGGGGCGTAGCATAGCGCCTCCTCGGGGGTCGAAGTGTTCCCATTATAAGCCCAGGTACGGTCGGCTGTCACCTCATGTCCAGGCGAGACAGGGGTATAATCCTCGGCATGAGCAGCTGGCAACGAGTCACGGATCCTGCGTACCAAGCCGCGGTGGATTATCTCTACCGCTTCTTGCACAATAGCCGGGTGCGCAACCTGGAGCGCGCCCGGTTTTTTACCTTGGACCGAATGCGCGCGCTCATGGCCGCGTTGGGTCACCCCGAACGCGCGTACCCTATTGTGCACATTGCCGGGACCAACGGCAAAGGTTCGGTCGCCGCGATGGTCGCTAGCGTACTGCAACACGCGGGATTTCGCGTGGGTTTGTATACCTCGCCCCATCTAGTTGATTTTGTCGAACGTATCCGCATCGACGGCGTTCCCATCCCGCCCGACGAAGTGGTGCATGGGGTAGCCCAGCTGCGTGGCTGGGCCGAAGCCCATCCGGACGTGAGCACCTTTGAACTGGCCACCGCGCTGGCCTTTGATTATTTTGCGCGCCAAGACGTCGATTGGGCCGTAGTCGAGGTGGGGCTGGGGGGGCGCGTCGACGCGACCAACGTGGTTTTGCCCGAAGTTTCAGTGATTACCGCTATTGATTATGATCATATGGCCCTTTTAGGGCCCACATTGCGCGACATTGCCCACGAAAAGGCGGGCATCATCAAACCGGAGCGGCCTGCGGTGAGCGCGAGCCAGCGTCCCGAAGCCCTGGCCGTGTTGCGAGAGGTTGCGCAACAGCAGGCCGCGCCTTTTTTTTACGCGCCCGAGCATTTGCAGCTCGAGGTCTTGGCCGATACCCCCAAGGGGCAGCACTTGCGTTTTCGTCCGCGGCAGGGCAAACCCATCGACATTGAACTCCCGCTCCTGGGTCCTTACCAGCGGGAGAACGCGCTGGCCGCGGTACAGGCTATTCGCGTATTGCAAAGCCGCGGGGTAGCTATCACACAACAAGCTCTACAACAAGGGCTACGACATGTGCATTGGCCGTGCCGCTTTGAGCTGCTCCACGACGCCCCCCCTCTGGTGGTCGATGGCGCGCACACGCCTGCTGCGGCTCGCGCGTTGGGGGAAGGGCTGCGGCATTACTTCCCCGGGCGGCCCTGGGTGGTGATTTTTGGCGTCTCGCGCACTAAAGACCCGCAGAATTTGTTACACGCGCTGGGCACGCGGCCCATCGCGCAGGTGGTCGCGACGCAGTCCATTCACCCCAAGGCCATGGCGGTAGACCAAGTAGCGCAAGCTGCACGCGGGTTAGGTTTGCCAACACACGCCACCGCGACCGTAGAAGAAGCCTTAACGGCTGCGCTTGCCACCGCGCGGCGCGTGCATGGTGTGGTGGTCGCTATGGGTAGCCTGTTCGTCGCGGCAGGGGTCCGGGTTGCGTGGACAGGCGAGCCGTGGTGGCGCGCGCCCCTGCGGAGCTTAGGCCGCGCGCAATTGCGGCCGGGGTTGGTATAATCAGAGTAAAGCCGCGGCGATGTTCCCCGGTTCCGCGCGGGAACCGGGTTTTTCTCGCTGCCAGGGCGGTCTTGGGATAGCGTGAGGGCGAACCATGGATGTGCTGCTTTTCATTTTCCTTATTGGTTTACTGATTTTGCTCCACGAAGCCGGGCATTTCTTGGCTGCGAAGGCCCTCGGCATCGAGATCGAGGAGTTTGGTATTGGCTTCCCCCCGCGCATCGCGACCTTGTTTGAGTGGGGCGGTACCCGATTCACCCTAAACGCGCTTTTGATAGGCGGCTTTGTACGTCCCAAGGGTGAAGGTGACCCCGACCATCCAGACGCGTTGGCCCAAGCCCCCGCGTGGAAACGCGCGTTGGTCATCTTAGCTGGGCCAGCGATGAATTTCTTTATTGGCTGGCTTGCATACACTATCGTGTTTTTGGGCACAGGCCTACCTGAACCACAAGGTGTATTGGTATGGTACGTCGAGCCAGGCTCCCCCGCGGCCGAAGCCGGAATGCGCCCCGGCGACATTATTCTTGAGGTCGACGGCCAGCCCACGCGCACGCCCGAGGCCTTGCAACAAGCCGTCCGGGCCCGCTTGGGCGAGCCCATTACCCTGACCATTCAGCGCGATGGTCAGCGCCTGCAGCTTACGATGGTTCCACGGCCGGACCCGCCACCCAACCAAGGCCCTTTGGGCATCCGCATCATTGGTTATGGCTGGCGTCCTGCGCCGTTGCCTGAACGCCTCCGCGCCGCGTGGGAGGCCTTCATTGAGCACACCCTCGCGCTCTTACGCCTGCCTTGGGATTGGATGCGCCACGCGTTGGGCGCACAAACCGAACGCCCAGCGGGCGAGCTTATGGGCTTCCGAGGAATGTACACCTCATTCTCGTTGGCCTTCCAACTTGACCGGGTCGCGCCAAGCCCTGTTCCCGTCTATTCCCTGAGCCTGGTCGCGTCCCTCAGCCTTTCCCTCGCGGTACTTAACCTGATTCCCTTCCCCGCGCTGGATGGGTCGCGACTCTTGCTGGCCTTGGGCGAAATGATCTTTCGGCGCCGTTTGCCCCGCCATGTGGAAATGGCCATCATGTTCGCGGGGTTTGTGCTCCTTTTGGGGCTCATGGCGTTGGTCAATCTTCGTGAATGGCTCTGACGCCAGACTGGATAGCGTTCAGGAGAAAACCACAGGAGGGCGCTATGCACGCCTGGAGTTTGGACGAATTGCTCGCGGCCTTGCAAGATACGAGTAAACCCTTTCCCGCGGCGGGGCTATATCGCCTCTCAGACCTGCCACCGGAGGAGGCCAAGGCCATTGCCGCGATCTGGCCCAAACTGCCTTTGGCTCGGCGCCGCGCGCTGGTTGAAGATATGCAGTCCTTTCTTGACTACAGTGACCGATTTAGCTTCGTTGAGATGGGCCTCATCGCGCTGAATGACGAAGACCCTTACGTGCGTCAACGAGCCATTGAGCTGCTCTGGGGAGAGGCGGACGAGCGTCTGATTCCGCATTTGGTGCGCGTGTTGCGCGAAGATCCCGATACACGAGTACGGGCGCAAGCCGCGGCCGCATTGGGCGAGTACGTCTATTTGGGCGAAGTCGAAGAAATCTCACCACGGCGCTATCAAGAAGTCGCCGAGGCTTTGCGCGCGGTGCTCACGGACGAAACCGAGCCCCTTGAGGTTCGACGCCGCGCGCTCGAAGCGTATAGCTTCGCCTCAGACCCGGACGTCGCGAGGTGGATCGAAGCCTTCTATCAACGCGGCACGCAAGACGATGACGAAGAGTCGCTGCTCTCAGCCCTGTTCGCGATGGGCCGCTCAGCCGACCCGCGTTGGACTCGGTACGTCGTGCTCCACCTGCACGACCGTCGGCCCAAGGTGCGCGCAGAAGCCGCAACCGCGGCCGGACGATTGGAAATGAAACGCGTTATCCCTGACTTGCTCGAGTTGCTGGAGGACGCGGACCGGGACGTACGCATGGCCGCTGCATGGGCCCTCTCGGAACTGGGCGGCGGTGAGGATGAAGTCGAGCGCGCGTTGCAACGCGCCCTCCAACACGCGGAAGACGTAAACGACGAGGAAGAAATGCAAGTTTTGGCCGAAGCCCTGGATAACCTTGCTTTTAACACCAGCCTGGTAACCGCTCAGCTCGATTTGTTGGACTTGCTTCTGGATGGCGCGGACCTAATAGATGATGTAACGTTGGATCTACCAGATGAGTACTATCGAACACAACGCACGTCGCACTCCGGATTTGAAGGAACCAACGGCGCGTCACACAAGTCCAATTCGAAATCATCCAAACCGAAATCCTAGGAGGGCGCGCATGAACGCCCTACATCGCGGCAGGTGGCGTGCGGCGTTCTGGCTCTTGGCCAGTGGGCTCGCGCTCTTGGCGGCCCTGCGCCCGGCCCCCGCGGCTGCCCAGGTCGACATTGTCTGGACACCCAAAGTTGAGGTGCGCTTCCCCGATGGCGTGCTGATCACCGTGCCCGTGCCAGAAAGCTTGGCGTTACGTCGACTCACAGTACACCTGCGTCCCAATGCTTCAACCCAAACTTACGTGGGGGAAATGCGAATCCAAAATGGCATCGCGCGCTATGTTCACGACGCGCGCGCCAAACCTCTTCCTCTTTTCGGCTTGATCTACTACTGGTTCGAGGGCGAAACGGAAACCGGTGAGCACTTCACTAGCGCGTCCTTCACGTTCATCTATGAAGATAACCGCTTTACCTGGCACCGACTCGATCAGCCACCACTGCAAGTATTTTGGTACCAAAATGACGCATCGGTTGGCGAAGCTGCGCTAAACGCTGGCCACATTGCCCTCCAACGCGCGTTTGTCCAATGGCAAGGCGTATGGCCACCCGAACGCACTATCCGCATTTATGTCTATGCTACGTACCAGGATTGGCAGACCGCAATCCAGTATGCCCCCAACTGGAGCGGCGGCCATGCGGACCCTGCTCAAGCCGTGGTGCTGGTTTATGGTGGCATGACGCCCGAAAGCCGCGTGGAATTGCAACGTAAAGTCGCGCACGAAGTTGCACACATTGTGCTCTATGAGAACATGAACCGCCTCGTTGGCCCTGGAGGTTATGAGCGCTTACCATGGTGGTTGGTTGAAGGTATTCCATCTTTAGCCGAACCGTATCCACATCCGGAATACTACTTGCTGCTGGACGAAGCCGCGCAGCAAAACCGCCTCATTCCCCTGGCCGAGTTGTGCAACGCGCAGGATGTGCTCGGACATGATGAAGCCTACGTGCGCCTCGCGTACGCGGAGGCCGCATCCGTCACCACCCACATCCATGGACGTTACGGGCCCGCGGGTTTACAAAGCCTGCTACAGGCCTACGGCATGGGCGCGAGCTGTCAGGACGGCCCGCGTCAAGCCCTGGGTCTTTCCCTCAATGAGCTGGAAGAAGAATGGCGCCAGGCATGGGATCTCTACCCCAAACGGGATATGGGATTGCTTTGGGCTACGGGCATTATGGCCGTGGTGGTGAGCCTGCCATTGCTGCTGATGCTCGTGCTGCGATGGCTCGCGCCGCCAGCGCTGCCGCCCGCGGACGTGGACATGGACGCGGATTGGGCCGCGTTACCCACGGATTGAGGGTGCGGCCGTCGGTCTACGGCCTTCCAGATCCCGCATCGCTGCGCCCCAAGCCGAAGAGCGCTTAAGGTTCTATCAGCATCAGCCCCAAACAACCAACGCGCCGCGAGGTCGACACAACCCCGCGGCGCGTTAAGCATGGGTGCGCTGATGCAGGTGCCTCTGCTTATTCCATACCCAGGTACGTCTTCTGCACCATCTCGTTGTTGCGCAAGTTCTCGGCCGTATCCGCGAGCACAATCTCGCCCGTGCGCAACACGTACCCGCGATGCGCGATGCTCAGTGCCATAAGCGCGTTCTGCTCCACCAACAGGATGGTGGTACCTTGCCGGTTGATCTCTTGGATGATTTCGAAGATGCTTTCGACCAGGATGGGTGCGAGGCCCATGGAAGGCTCATCCAAAAGCAGAACCCGGGGGCGGCTCATGAGCGCACGGCCGATGGCCAGCATCTGCTGCTCGCCACCCGAGAGCGTCCCGGCCTTCTGGTTCGCGCGTTCCTTCAGCCGCGGGAAGAGCTCAAAAACCCGCTCCAAATCCTCCTTGAATTCTTGCCGGTTGGTGCGGCTGTAGGCACCCAGTTCCAAATTCTCCATCACCGTAAGCCGGGAGAACACGCCACGCCCCTCGGGGACCATGGCCATGCCCCGGTAGACTAATTCGTGGGTCCTATAATTGGCCAAATCCTCACCCTCGAAAAGCACCTTGCCCTTGGCCGCGGGCAGCAAACGCGTGATAACTCGCAAAGTGGTCGTCTTGCCCGCGCCGTTCGCGCCGATGAGGGTCACGATTTCGCCTTTTTCCACGGTCATGGAGATGCCTTTAAGGGCATGGATGTTGCCGTAATACGCATGCACGTCGTGGAGTTCCAGCAACGCCATCGGGCCTCCCTCCTACGCAGCGGTTGCCCTGCGGGCCGGGCCCAGGCCCGATGCCGCGCCCCGGCCCAAGTACGCTTCAATGACCCGCGGATTCCGTTGGATTTCCTCGGGCTTGCCTTCCGCGATCTTTTCGCCGAAGTCCAGCACCGTGATTTTCTCGCTGATGGTCATGACCACCTTCATATCGTGCTCAATGAGCAAGATGGTCAAGTCCCAGTCATCCCGCAGCTGGCGGATGAACTCTATCATCTCCGCGGTTTCCTGGGGGTTCATACCTGCAGTGGGCTCATCGAGCAGCAGAATCTTGGGTTGAGTTGCCAACGCACGCACAATCTCCAAACGCCGCTGCGCGCCGTAGGGCAGGCTGTTGGCTGGCATGTTGGCCCATTGAGCCAGGCCAATGTAATCCAACAGCTCCCAAGCTTTGGAGAGCACCTGCCTCTCCTCAATGTTGAAGCGAGGCGTGTGAAAGATCGCGTCCCACCAGTGGGTGGTCAGGCGCGGGTGCATGCCGACCATGACGTTTTCGATCGCGCTCATCTTGCCAAACAAGCGGATGTTTTGGTACGTGCGCGCGATGCCCATGCGGGTGATTTTGTCCGGCCGCAGGCCTTGGATCTCTTTGCCCTCAAAGAGGATGACGCCTTCCTCGGGCACATAAAAGCCGGTAATGCAGTTAAAGAACGTGGTTTTGCCCGCGCCGTTCGGGCCGATGACGCTGGCGATGGTCTTCTCTTCCAGCTCAAAGTCTAAGTTCTTTACGGCCACCAGACCGCCAAAGCGTTTGGTCACACCCTTGGCCACGAGAATGGGCGCCATGGTCGCCTCCTCATGCGTCCTGTTTGGGGCGCTCATACACGCGCACCCGGCGAGGGATAAAGCCCTCGGGCTTGAGCAGCATCATCGCGATGAGCGCAATGCCGTAGAAGAGCATCCGGTACTCGGCGAATTCCCGCAGCAGCTCGGGCAGGCCGACCAGGGCCAGCGCGCCGACCACCACGCCGGGCAGGCTGCCTACACCGCCCACGATGATGAGCGAGAGCACGTTGATG
>JAADFA010000071.1 GCA_013153135.1 Chloroflexota bacterium | reverse complement strand
CGGGCCATGGACCACACGGCGCTACGTGAGCCCAAACGTTGCAAAAAAAGCGGATCGTCCGCAGGCCATAACGCGGACGCACCGCCACCCCCGAGCACAACCACCGTCAGGGCCGCGACCAACGCGGCCGTGAGCAATGTCGGGCCGAACCAGCCGGCCATCCACCCAAAGCCGACCAGAAACAGGGACGCCAACCCCATCAGCCGGGGCACCACGCCGAGGAGCAGCGCGGTCGCGAGTCCGATGCCCAGGCCATAGACGAGCCACGGCTCGCGCGGCAAGCGCATCATCAAGAGCCCCGCGGCCACCAGCCGCGCGGCTGGCGCGAGGACGGGCCAGAGCTCTGTCAAAGGTCCAAAGCGCGGGCTCAAATGCAGCGCGTACGCGGCATCCCGGCCAAACCCCAACAAGAACGGCACCAACAAAAACCATCCAACCCACGCGAGCGCGCGGCTCGGAAAGACCGGTGCCAATGCGACGGCCAGGAATCCCATCATCAACCCCGCGAGGGCGCGGCGCAACGGGTCATCGGGCACAGCGCGGACGCGCGCGCCCAGCCGCGCGGCCGCGCGTAAGAGCGCGACGTAAATATAGCGAGCCAGCGCAACCGATAGAAAAATCCACGGCAGCCGTCCGCGAACCACAGCCAATACCGCGGCCAAGAACACACCCCACGCGTCAAAGTGCATATCCAGGCGCTTACCGAGCAGCGAGGTCTGGCCTTGCCACCGCGCGATCAGACCATCCACCCCATCAATGGCCGCGTTCAGGCCATAAAGGAGCGCGGGAGCCCAGGCCAACCCCGGGACATCGGTCCCCGGGGCCAACAGCCCCGCGAGGGAAGCCAACAACACGCCCCGCAGCAAAGTCAACCCATTGGCCCAACCCAGCCGTGGGTAGAGAGCCGCGCCGGGGGTGGGTCGGTTCTCATCTCGATAGCGCACGGCGTAACCCAACGCGTATACCGTGCCCAGCGCCGCTATGAAGGCCCACATGAACCACGCGCGCGGGGCCGCCCACGCGACCCAAACGGCCATCCCGCCGAAGATCCCTAGGACACCCATTCCCCACCAGGGCCAATCTCGGGGCATGCGCATCACGTCCTCCTGGAAGGGTTTCATCAGAAGTACGCCGAGGTCCGTCGGAATGGATTGGCTCGCGTTATACTTATCTTTGTGGTGGGGTGAGGGAACCTAGGGGACGGACATGGGAGGGGAGCCGCCCGGCAGGAGGGCGTTGGCGCCCATCGCGCGCCAAACCCCGAGGCCTGCCTGGGCACAGGGACAGGGCGCATGATGAACGAGTATGAACAGGAGCTGGCTCAGCGGCTACGTAACGATGATGAAGAGGCCCTGGCCGAGTTGTACGACCGTTACGGGGCCTGGGTATATGGGTTGGCCTTGCGCGTGGTCCACGACCCTCACCTGGCGCAAGAAGTAACCCAAGATGTGTTTTTTAAGGTTTGGCAGCACCGTCGGACCTACGACCCCAAACGTAGCAAGTGGAGTACGTGGCTGTTGGTTATCGCGCGTACCACCGCGCTGGACCGCCTGCGCCGGGAGCAACGGCGCCCTGCGTGGCCCTGGGACGAAAGCCTGGAAAACAGCCCCGACCGCACCGAAACTCGAGACGCGCGCGAACTCCACTTGGCCATTCGCGCGCTGCTCGATCGCCTGCCGCCCGAGCAACGCCAGGTAGTCGAACTCGCCTTCTTTGAGGGCTACACGCACCGAGAGATCGCCAAACGCCTCAACCTCCCCCTCGGCACGGTCAAAACGCGCCTGCGTCTGGCCATGGACAAACTGCGCACCTGGTGGCAAGAAACAGAACGCACGGCCCAACCCTCGCACGACTAGGCACCCCTGCCCGAAGCGGCCCTCTAAGGCCCGTGCAGCTCTGACGGTGCCGCGCAACCGGAGCTCGACGGTGGCACGCGGTAGAGCTCGTACGGGCCTCGCGCCGCCACCCGCTCCAGCCGCGCCAGCAGCGCCTCCAGGGCCGGGCTCCACGCGTCCGCACGCATGTGCGGGATGTTCTCTCGGATAAAATCCCAGCCCCAGCGGTAGACGACCACGTGCGTATACCCCGCGCACTGCAACGCACGCAACACCGCCTCAGGCGAACCGTACACCGCCAGCGCATGGGGAAAATTATCCAAAATGCCGTCGCCCAACACGTCTCGGTCCAGGCCGTAGCTGCGCGGTTCAAAGAACAACACCACCCGGTCCGAAGGCGTGGTGTGTTGTTGCAACAGCGCGCGCAAATCGGCCCAATCGGGCACCACCCGAGCCCAATACGCGTCCCGGTCCTCAAAGCCGAGGAGGTAGCGCCACGGCGCGCGGTCAACCAAAAAGACCACGTTCTCCAGCAGGGTCAAAGCCACCACCCCTACAACCAGGGTGCGGACTAAGAAAGAGATGTGCAATGTGCGCGTATCCAGCACGCGCGACCATGGGATGGCGTACGCGGTCACCGGAGCCCACAGCGCGAGCGCGGGGAAGAGCAAACGACCTTGAAACAGGGGGCCCGAACGGGCAACGCCGATAAGCCACAACGCGACCGCCGCGCCAAAGGCCGCGCTCCAGGTGAGGACCGCGCGCTGCCGCGCACGGCCGTGGCGCTTGCCCAGGGTGTGGACGACCAAAGCCAGGGCGAGGGGCGCCAGGGCCAAATACAAAGGCCCCATCCGCCCATGATAATAGGCCGCATCCCGATGCCCCAGGGTGACCGTCCAGGGCAACAGGAGCCATTCGCGCCACGCGGTGCCCAGCCCCGTGCCCGGCGCGGCCAGCCATGTCATGCGAAACGCGTCCCACGCGCGGCCGCCGAACACAAACGGATAGAAGGGATTGCCCATGTACACCGCGTTGCGCACATAATAGGGGCTCATCACCGCCAAGGCCACCAGGACCAGACCTAGGACCTGCCGCGCGCGAGCCCGGCCATCCCCCCGAGCCCAAAACCAAAGCAACAGCGCCCACACCGGCCCAAAGGGCACGGCCGTGGTTTTGGTGCTCAGCGCCAGGCCCATGTACAGCGCCGATGCGCGCCATAAACCCTGGGGCCGAGGGTGCAAGCTCCCGCGCCAGGCCAGGCCCAGCGCGAGGAGCGCATGCATGGCCAAAGGCCAATCCACGTACGCGCCCGCGGCCAAAAGCAGCCACGAGGGCATGCTCGCGAACAGCCATACTGTGTACCGCCCTGCGCGGCGACCAAAGACCCGCCGCGCCCAACGGGCCGCGAGGCCTACCGCGGCCACGGCATATCCCGCGGCGATGAGCTGCGCGGCGCCCTCGCTACCCCAGGCCAGGGGCCACGTCAGCGCCCCCTCAATCAAGCTGGGATGCCAAAACTGGTACACAGGCCACGGCAGCCAGCGGCCATGGCGCAACAGCCATTCCGGCAGGGCCAGGTGATAGAGCAGGGTATCAAAGGCCTCGGGCGGCGCCAGGGCCAACAGCGCGCTCATCCCCGCCAGGACGCGCACGAGGCCCGGCGCCGGACACGTGCGCACCACCGCCCGCCACGACGCGGCCCGCCAGGTTTGCGGCCCGCGGTCCAAAATCAGGATAAGCACAGCCAACCCCAGGCTGAGCCCCCGAAAGACCCACGGCCGGGCCCAGCCCACCATTCCGAGGAGCAACGTCCCCCACGAGAGCAGCGCCCAACCCCATGCCCACGCCGCGACCCAGCTGAGCAGCGGTTCGCGCGCGGCTTCGCTCGCGAGCGCGGGCACCAGCCCTAAACGCGCCAGGGTCCAACGTCCCCAGCGCCACGCCAGCCAGCTCAAGCCCAGTGCGAGGCCGAGGTCGCGCGCGGTGCGAGCCAAGCCCATCACCACCGCGCGCGGGATGGGCCGTTGGGTGCTGTAGAACAGGGCCACCGCAACGGCCATCCACCCAAAGAGGCCCAAGGCCAAAAGCAGCTTTGTGCGCGCGTTCACGGCGCCTCCTGAATGGTGAAGGGAATCTCGACGTCCGTTCGATGCCCAGCCTGGTCGCGCGCCTCGACCCGCAGGCGATGGGGGCCAGGCCGGATGGGCCAGGCGAGCTCAAAAGGCGGTGCAGCCCAGCGGGCCAGAAGCTCGCCGTCCATCCACGCGCGCACTTCCGCGAGCGCGAGGTTGTCTTCGACATCCAGGAGGATGGGCAGCGCGTCCTGAACAACGGGCTGGGGTTGACCACAAGGCGCGACCGGGCAATAGCGCGCCCGGGATTGCGGCGACCGCACCCGCACTCGGGGCGGTGTGTGGTCCACCGTGAGCTGGATGGTGTGCGTCCGCACCCGACCATCTGCCGCGACAGCCACCAGCTGGACCGTGTAAAGGCCCTCCTCCCAGGAGCTCGTATCCCAACGGGCGAGTTCGCCATGCCGGGGCGCAGAGCCCTCGGCCACAATCACCCAGGCCTCAGGGAAGGGACCACGGCCTACCTGAATTCGATAGTGTTGCCCCGCTTCTGCATCCACCCGGCCGCGGAAGACTACCTCGCCGGTCACGTACGCGAACATCGCGGGCTCATCAATGGCCACGCCCGGAGGCGGCGGCGCGGGTTGCACCACGTCGTACTCCTGAGGCGGCAGCGGCAAGCCTTGCTCTTCAGCCCATGCGCGCGCGGCCGGGGGCCACATAAAATACACCCGCTCCTCAATCCATTGGGGCGGGGTGAAGATGGTTGCGAGGCGACCGGTCACGCGGTTGATTTTGAGCCGACGATAATACGGGTCAGGCTGGGTCGGGACTTGGTCTTGCAAAAAAACCTCAATCACAACCTTTGGGCAGTCCGCGGTCGGGAGCAAGCCCGAGGGATCGCACACCGGGACCTGGACGATCTGGGGCGGGGTGGTCCATCCTTCGCGCGGGGGAGGGAAGACCGCGGCAGCCCACGCGCGTGCCAAAACCTGGGCCGCGTCGACCAAGGCATCCGTGCTAACCCACGAACCCCGGCCATCGACCGCGACCACGGCCACGCGGGTGGGCGTGTACATCAGGACCCACACCACCCGATTCGCGGCCGCGCGGCCGAGGTATACGGCTACGTTGGGCATATCCAGAGGACCATGCGCGCCCAGGCTGGGCCAGCGGGCCGGCGCGTCGGTCAGCACATGGGTGACGAGATAGGCCACGCCCGGATCCAGCACAGGCTGCGATGTGCTCGTGAGCGAGGCCAAAGGCTGGCCCGTCGCGGTCCGAACCTCATCCCACACACGTGCGGCCCGGGCGGGTGCGAGGTCCCGTTGGGGTTGCGCGCCGAGGGTCGCGAAGGGGATAAGGCCGTACGCCAAGTCCAAGGGGGTCAGGTCGAGCGCGGTCTGCAAAGGGCTCAAATCGGTCCAGGGCGTCTCGGCTTCCAGGCTAGGGAGGGCGCTTCGTTGGATCGCGGGCCACAAGGCCAGAGGGCTTAGGGCGTGAGCCAGGCTGAAGGTAGGTACCTCATATGCGTTAGCCAGGGCGAGCCGCGCGCGCAAGGGGCCGTGGTACTGGCCGTCGTGGTTGGTCACGTCCAAACCCAAGGGCACCGCATCGGGCACGTCCCAAAGCAGGCTCGCGGGGCTCCAACCGCGGCTGAAGGCCACACCGTACACCCAGGGGGCCAGGGCCATGCCTGCGGGCCAGGCCCAAGGTCCGCGGTCAGTGGCAGGATAGCGTTCCCAGGCCAGCAACGCGGCGTTGGCATCCATGGCCAGGAGCTGCATGCGCACGCCGGGCAGGGGTTGAGCCAGACGATAAAGCCATAGGTCGGGCACGGTTGGGCACGCGGCCGGGCGCTCTAACGTGGCCACGGTGTGCATCGCGCACTGGCCCGTGCGCGAAAGCTCGGGCTGCCAGGGCACGCGCACCACCAACCCGCGGCTCAGACTAGGCCACGCGGGCAACGCGCGTTGCAGGTCCTCGCGGGCGGTGGCCACCGCGGGCGGCTCATTCGATGCAGGCAGCTCAGGCACAGGGATGGTTGAGGGGACCGCGTCCATGGGGAGGCGGCCCTGGGCCGCCAGCGCGCGCAGCAAGTCCCGAGCTGCCTGGGCCTGGTCCGGGCCGGGGGGCTCCCGGCGGCCAGCCTGCACCGCGAGCAGCGCGGCTTCGGCCCACGTGAGTTGCTGAGGTGCTTTGCCGAAGTAGACGCGCGCGGCCTGACCGATACCGTCGATATCCGGCCCATAGGCCGCGCTGTTGAGGAACCAGGCGAGGATCTGACCATGGCCGTAGGTGCGCACGGCCTGTGCGGCGAGCCAGCGCTCGGCCCAGGGCGACGCGGGTTGATCCATGAGCACGAAGCGACGCACCAAATGCTGGGCCAGGCTGGGGGGCGCGTCCACCTGCCACCAGGGGCCGCGGTAGCCGGGTTCGTCCCAAAAGTCGGGGTCGTGCGCGGCCAGGGTGGTGAGGACCACCGTCCGCGGCAGCGCGGCCAGGGGGATGTAAGGCTCGGGCCGGGTAGCCTCGGGGGCAGGATAGAGGAGGGTGCCATCGGCCGCAATGTAGCGCGTAGGGTGGTAGAAGTAGCCCGTTTCGGGGTCCAGGGCCTGGGCGAGCCGGGTCACATCGGGCAAACGGCGCACCCAGTGCAAGCCCAGCCAGCTCAGCGCGAAGAGGGCCGCGGTTCCCAAAAGCAACGCCCAGCCCCCGAGCCCCACCCCCAACGCGAACCACCGGGCCCGCGCAACGCGCGAGCCCGGTCGTCGCAGCCATATCCATAAGTGGGAAGGGTAAGGGCGGTTACTCGCTCCCACGGAAGAGCTCAGAGGCTGTTTCTAAGGGCTCGATGACGTTGTTGAGCAGGATGTCCGCCGCGCGGCGCTGGACGGTAGTGGTGCTCCAATCCTGCTCCCAAAGGTGGTCCAGGCTCTTCTTGACGTCTTTCAAGATCTGCTGAGCCTTGGGGTCATCAACGAAGGCCTGCAAGTCCTCCAGGCTCTGGACCGCGAGCGCGAGTCGCGCTTTGGCCTTGGCCGCGTCGTTGGTCTGTAGGCTGCTCAACGCGGCGTAAAGGTGCGCCAAAGTTTCCGCGTACGCTTGTTGACGTCGGAGCGCTTGCTCCCGGGCCTGGGCTTCGGCTTGAGCTTGTTGCAATTGGGCTTCCAGTGCTTGCAAGCGCTCCTGTAAGGACGCGTTTTCGTTTTCTAGCTGGGCGATCTTACGCTCGAGGATGGGCACCTGGTTCGCGGCGGGGCTCAGTTTGTAATAGGCGACGGCAAACCCCGCTAAAAAGAGGAGCGCAGCCACGGCCAAACGGAACAACATGCGGCGAAGCCACGCGCGCGCGCGAGCCCCAAAGCCAGGTTTGGCTTCGGTCGTGGGCTCAGGTTCCAGGGTCGACGTGGGCTCGACATCCTGAGAGACCTCGCCAGCCTCACCCGCTTCAGGGGCCTCCGGAGCCGTCGCCGACGCCTCAGCCTCCGCGCTAGGCTCCGCGGCCGGGCTGGCCTCAGACGCCGAGGTCACTTCCTCATCTTGAGGCCGCGCTTCGGGCGTGGGCACAGCTTCAGAACCAGGATGTTCAACCATAGGTTACCTCCTTCCTTGCGCGTGGGGGCTCGGCTTAGGGATTTGCCGTAGGCGTTGGGGTCGGTGTCGGTGCGGCAGTGGCCTCGCCCGTAACCTCGGGGGCCGGCGTCGCCTCCGCGGTCGTCTCTGCGGCGGTTTCGGTCATGGCGTCGGCAGGCACGGCCACCGGGGTTTCGGGCTCAAAGGCCTGAGTCAACACCACCCACGCGATATCCAGGTCTTTCAAGGCTAAATCAGGCTGGGTAAGCACTTTGTTGTACGCGTATTCCAGGCGGGTCTGGCCTTCACGAACGGCTTCAAACCACGCGGGGGGCATATCTACGGCCGCGGCCTTCTGGACGAGAAGATCCAGCAGGTTCCGCGCGCGGCCGATCTCGTCTTGAGCCAGGGGAAGGTCTTGATTCACCAGGGCCAGCCGCGCCTGACCAATGTGCAGCAAAACGCGCAGCTGCGCAACTTGCAGCTGAGTTTGTTCCGCGGCTTCGGTGGTCTGGAGCATAAGATCCGCGCCCAAAGATTGCACGTCATCTTCCAGCTGGGCAAGCTGCTCCTGGAGTTTGCTCAGTTCGCGGCTCAAGCGCTCGACGCGGTCCTCGAGATCCGCTTCACGTTGGCTTTGTTCCTTCTGCAAAGCCTGCACCGCCTCTTGCACAGCCTGGACCTCGGTTTGCAGCTGCTGCACTTGCTCCTCCAAGCTCTGCAAACGGGCCAGGGTTTGTTCTTCGTTCTGGTTCACACGTGCCTGTAAGGATTCCAAGCCGCGCGCCAGTACGTCCATCTGCACCTGCATCTCTTGAACTGGGCGCACATAGGTGCGTTCCAGATAGGGCAAGCCCCAGGCCAGGGTGACCGCACAGCCCCCGAGGAGCAACACAAGGAAAATTAGCCACAAGATAAGGCGAATAAGGGCCCGGAAGAACGCGGCCACTCGCTGCCCAAAGCTGGGCTTGGGTTGGGCCGGCGTCGAAGGAATCGTGGAGGTGCTCATTCTTCACCCTCCGGCGTGGGCGTCGGGGTTGGGCTGGGCGATGCTGTAGCCGTCGGCGACGGCTCCGGCGTCGCGGTCTCCGTAGGTGTGGGCGTAGCCGTTTCGGTCGCGGCCGCCGGTACTGGCCCGAATACGGCATCCATCAGCTCCCGCATCCCCTTGAAGAAGCGCATAACCATGTCCGTTTGTGTCTGCAGCGTATCTACCTGAGCCTGTACATCATCAAGATCGGTCTTGAGCGTGTCCACATCCTCCTGCAGGGCCTGGGTTGTCTCCTCTAACGTGGCTACCTGATCGGCCATGCGCTCAACCGCGGTCACGCGCTCCTGCAGGCGTTGGATGTGGGTTTCGGCATCGGTCACACGCTTATCTATCTCGCGCATTTGCACTTGCATATCTTGCGCGGTGTACACCGACGCGTAGCGCAAGCCGCCGTTGAGTTTGACCAGGACGCCCAGGGTTACGATGACCGCCAGGGCGAACGCGAGCAAAGAGCTCACGATGGTCATGGCCAGCGCGTAACGCAGCGGGATTTGGCGCGGCTCCTCCGCGGGGGCCGATGGTGCGTACGTGGAGGGCTCAGGCGCGGGCGTCGCGGTCGCGCCATAGGTCTCGGCCTGGGCTTCGCTTGCAGCTTCCTCGGCCTTGGCCTCAGCGCTCTCGGCCACAGCTTCCGCCTCGGCCGCAACTTCGCCTGCAGCTTCCTCGGCCTTGGCCTCAGCGCTCTCGGCCACAGCTTCCGCTTCGGCCGCAACTTCGGCTGCAGCTTCCTCGGCCTTGGCCTCAACGCTCTCGGCCACAGCTTCCGCTTCGGCCGTGGCCTCCGATTCGGGCGCGCGCTCTGTCATGACCTCTGTGACCACCTCGGCCACCTTGGTCACGATGTCGTCCGCCGGGGTTGAGGTTTCGGGTTCGCCCCCATCCGACGACGCCCTCGCGGTGACTTCGCTCGCGTCCGTCGCACGTTCCTGTTGTACTACCGCTTCCGCCATAGGTTCCTCCTGATCTGCTTCGGGCTGGATTTCGTCACGATGCGCCCGCGACGATGCGCCATCCAAGTTTTCGGGAACGGGTTGGCCATTTAGGGTAATGTAGGGCCGCATTTTGGACAGCATTACCGGACCGATTCCCGGCACAGCCAATACATCATCCCAGCTCTGGAAGGGGCGCCGTTCCAGAATGCGTTCCGTGAGTTCCGGCCCCAAGCCAGGCACTTCAATAAGTTCTTCGCGTGAAGCCGTATTCAAATCAACCGGAGCTGGCATATCACATCCTCCTAAATTTAGGATCCGGGGATTGTCCTTAGGGCTCGCGTTAAGGATACGCCTCGCGAAAACCTTGAGTCGCGAGGTTGTTTTCAGTATACCGCAAGACGCCACAACTTGGTGAACCAGAGTGCAGGCAAATCGCGTAGAAGTCCATGCCGCGGGCGACGAACCCGCGCTTGGCCTGCAGGCGGCTGAATCCGCCGCGGCCCGCGGGCAGCGGAACCCGCCCGCTATCCTCGCCACGCGTTAGGCCGACAATTCGCACGCAATTTTATACTAGCCGCAGGCTTCAGCCCGCGGCGGCGCCCTCGCCCCATGACCGTTCTACAACATTTGCGTGCACCCGTGAACCAATCCAAGTTCGATATCCCAAGAGTACATTGCCATAGAGCAGCGGCGTTTTGTAACGTGGCATTTCGCTTAGGGAGGCAGAGCTATGTATACTCTCGCAGTGCTGCGGGATTTCATCGCGCAACACTATTTAGTCGGCGGCGACTGGGGTCCCGAAAACCAGCCCCACTCGCATCATTATCGTCTGGAGCTGCGCTTGGAAGGTTCGCAGCTGGACGAGCACGGGTATTTGGTTGATATCGTCGCGGTCAATGCAGCCCTGGACGCGCTCCTGAGCCGCTATCGTGACCACATGCTTAATGACCTACCCGAGTTCGATGGTCTCAATCCGAGCCTGGAGCATTTTGCTCGCATCCTCGCTCATCGGCTGGCAGAACGTTTGCGCGCGGCCAACCTGCACGCGCTGGAAGTGCGCCTGTGGGAAGACGAGACCGCGTGGGCTGGCTACCGCCTGCCCTTGACGTGAGGCGCGGAATGCGGATTGGCTTGGTCATCTATGGCTCGCTCGGTCTGCCCTCGGGCGGCTATTTGTACGATCGCCAGTTGGTTCACGCGCTCCAACAAGCTGGGCACCAGGTGCACGTGGTCGCGCTTCCGTGGCGCGGGTACGTGGGTTCGCTCCTGGATAATTGGCGCGTGTCTGTCAGGCGTGCCCTTACGGACGCGGGCGTGGATGTGTGGATTCAAGACGAACTCAACCATCCTTCGCTGTGGCGGTGGAATCGGCATCGGCCTTGGGGCGATGCGCCCGTGATCAGCCTGGTACATCACCTCCGCAGCAACGAAGCGTGGCCGTGGCCATGGCGCTCTCTCTATCGCGCGGTTGAACGCGCGTATGTGCGTTCGGTGGACGCGTTCATCTACAACAGCCGCACCACGCGCGCGGAGGTCACGCTCTTAAGTGGGCGTCCACGGCCCGGTGTGGTAGCCTATCCTGCTGCGGACCACATTGCCCGGACCGGCCTGGATGACGCCATGGTGGTAGCCCGAGCGCGGCACGCGGGGCCGTTGCGTGTGCTCTTCGTCGGCAACCTTATTCCGCGGAAAGGCCTGCATCGTCTGCTGCGCGCGCTGGCCCAACTTCCAGCCGAGGCAGCGGTGCTCGACGTGGTTGGGAGTGATACTTTCGCGCGGTCCTACGCGCAGCAGGTACGCGCGCTGGCGACGGATCTAGGCCTATCTGGACGTGTGCATTGGCACGGTCATGTGCACGGCGACGCACTCCGGGCGCTGTTCACGCGCAGCCACGTGCTAGCCGTGCCGTCGGATTACGAGGGATTTGGGATCGTCTACCTGGAGGCTATGGCCTATGGTCTTCCGGTTCTGGCCACGGCTTATGGCGCCGCGTGGGAACTGGTCACCCCAGGCCAGACGGGCTATTTGGTGACACCGAACGAAGCAGGTACGCGAGCAATGGCCGCGTACCTGCGCCGCTGGCATCACGACCGCGAGCGGCTGGCCACGATGGGCCGCGCGGCCCTCGCGCGCTTCCGCGCGCATCCAACATGGGCGCAAAGCCTGCAACGCGCGGTGACGTTCGTGCAGGCTTGGCGAACTCCAGCGTAGATCGGTCTACATAACGATCTTTCTTTGAGGTGCACGCATTTGTAGAAAATTGAACGGTGAGGGGAGATGAAGAGAGATGTCGCTGTTGAGTGAGACCCAACCCGGCTTGAGCACCAACCTCCCCGCTCCGCATCTTCTCCCTTGGCACCGCCACGGCCTGGAAGCCCGCGGCTAAGTTGGCACAACATTGCGCGTGAATTATCCGACCCAGCGCGCGGGAACGCACGGCCGACGGCGAGCATAGCGGGCGGGTTTCGCCGCCCGCGGGCCAAGCGTGGGTGCAGGCAAAGGTTGTCGAAACGGCAAGCGCCCTGCGGCCATGGTCGCGCTCGCGTGCCGCCCCGCCGCGGGCTTCCAGCCCGCGGCGAGTTGCCATAAAATTGCGCGCGATCTGGCAGGCTCAGCGCGCGGGGCATACGGCAAATTTGTAGCGGGCGGGTTTAGCCGCCCGCGTTTCGCCGCCCGCGGGCCAAGCGTTCTTTTCTTGACGCGGTTTGGTTTTTATCGTATACTAGTTTACGATGTAAACTAGTATACGGAGGAAACCTATGGCCACGTCTCTCTCTGGCGATCCTTTGCATTGGGCCAAAGCGTACGCGCACCGCCATTGGCTCGAAGACGGCCTGACCGACATTGTGGTGGGAGGCTACCTGGTGCTCTACGGCATCCTGTTTGAGCTCAGTCAACAGAAGGGCCTGGGGCTCACCCTTTTATTTATCGCCGTGGTCCTCATCCTAGCCTGGCGGATGCGCGCGTTTATCCATTACCTCAAAGCACGGTGGGTATATCCCCGTGCGGGGTATATGCGACCGCGGCGCCCCTCATGGGAGCAACGGCTTGTAGGGAGCACAGTGGTCCTCGTTGTGCTCGTGCTACTCATCGTCGGGCTCACCACGTTGGGCGTGCCGGATTGGATGCTGGCGTGCGGCTTGACCACCGCGTTCTTCACCGCGGCCTTCATATGGGCGGGCTGGCGCTATCGGATGTGGCGTTACGTCGTGCTCGCAGGCCTCAATGCGCTCATGCTTGTGTGGCTCGTGCTCGCCCAACCCACCAATTGCCGGGCTACCTATCCTTTAGTTACCAATGGCGTACTCCTACTCCTGGCAGGCACGTTAACCTTTGTCCAGTTTATGCAGCGGCATCCCCTGCCCCAAGGAGATATGACATGACGCCCTCCGCGCCCAATCTGCCTCCCATCGACCCCCTCATCCACGCGCCCGCGCGGCTGGCCATCATGGCCACATTGGCCGCGGTGGACGAAGCAGACTTTCGTTACCTGCAACGGGCCACGGGGCTGACCAAAGGCAATCTATCCGCGCATCTGAGCAAGCTGGCCGACGCGGGCTACATTACTATCACCAAGACCTTCCGCGGCAAGTACCCCTGGACGCTCTATCGCCTGACGCCCCAAGGGCGGGCTGCGTTCGAGACCTACCGCCAAGGAATGCTCGAGTATCTCCGTCGCGCGGGAAGCGCCCTTGCCTAATGCCTGGGCGCGAGGCGAGAGACAAAAAAACCGGGCCCTGGTCTCCCAAGGGCCCGGTTCCGCGTTCGGTTAGGTCATTCCGCCCTACCCGAGCGCTACTGGTTCATTTCGGGCGGGCAGACCATCTTGTATTGCTCAAATTCGTGGTTCTCGTTGATGCGCACGATGATGGCGCACTTGATGGGATCGCCCTGCTCGTTGAAGCGCATCCGACCGGTCACCCCCTCAAATTCGGGGATGCTGGCCAGCGCGTCGCGGATGCACTTGCGATCCTTAGCCAGGTCGCCCGTCAATTGGCCGCAGCGCTCAATCGCGGTTTGGAGCAAGTGCGCGGAATCCCACGCCAGCGCGGCCACATCATCAGGCGGTTCCCCATACTTAGCCGTGAACTTATCGATGAACTCCTTAGCCTTACCCTTGGCACCGCCCACCGCCCAGTGGGTGCTGAAGTAATAGCCCACACAATCGTCGCCGCACAGCTTCATCAGTTCAGAAGAACCCCAGGAGTCACTACCCAGGATGGGCTTATCCCAACCCAGCTGCTTGGCTTGCTTGACGATGAGGGGCACTTCGTTGTAGTACTGGGGCGTAAACAGCACATCCGCACCCGAGTTGATGATGTTGGTCAGCTGGGCGCTGAAGTCTTTATCGCCCGTGGTGAAGGACTCGAAGGCCACGACCTCCATACCCAAGTCTTCGGCCGCCTTCTTGAAGTACTCAGCCAAGCCCTTGGGGTAGTCGCTGGCGACATCATACAACACCGCAACCTTTTGGGCACCAAATTCGTCCTTCGCGAACTGCGCGAGCACTTGGCCCTGGAAGTCATCCAAGAAGGCCGCGCGGAAGACGTAAGGTCGATCTTTGGTTGTGCGCGGGTTGGTGGACCAAGGGCTGATCATGGGGGTTTTGTTGTTGTCCGCGACCTCGCCCGCCGGGATGGCCTGCTTGGACGCATACGGGCCGATAATAGCCAGCACCTGGTCTTCGGTGATCAGCTTGGTCGCGGCGGCCGCGGCAGATTCGGCCTTGGACTCGTTGTCCTCAGTAATCACCTCAACCTGATATTCGGTGCCGCCAACGTTGATCTTGCCGCCAATCTCTTCCAGCCACATCTCCATAGCCCGCTGACCGTTCTCACCCACCTTGGGGATGTCACCCGTCAGGGGCGCGATGTGGCCAATCTTAATCTTGCCGCCATACGCAGCACGCGGGGCCCGAGCGCACGCGCCGAGCAAGGCGGCGACGGCCAGCAGTACGAGCATCCACAGGGCAACTTTGCGCATGTTTTCCCTCCTTCTGGATGGAAGTGAATTGGTGCCCACATTTTCAGTTTAGAAGATGGTTACGAATTTGTCAAGCCGCCCCGTTAGGGAGCGCCAAGTGGCTCATTTGAGTCGTTTATTCTGTTCATTCTAGCCGAAGTTAACACGTCATATTCGGCAGAAACGCAAGCATCTTAGGACCTAGGGGCGATCAAGCACGCTGAATGCACGCTGTTATTACTCCCTCTTTAAACGCCCCGAGGCGGCCGGGAGACCGCCTCGGGACGTACGCGCCTCGTGCCGGTTAAGCCCAGTCAAACCAGGTAAGGATGAGCTGCCGGGCTGCTCGCACTTCATCCACCCGGCCAAAGGGGGTGTTGTGCGGCGCCTTACGTAGCAGTTCAGGGTTCTCACGTGCTTCACGCGCAATTTGTTTCATGGCATCGATGAAGGCGTCAAGGGTAGCCTTGCTCTCGGTCTCCGTGGGTTCAATCATAAGGGCTTCGTGCACGATGAGCGGGAAGTAGTTCGTAGGCGGATGGAAGCCGAAGTCCATCAGCCGCTTGGAGATATCCAAGGCTCGGATGCCCGGGGCATCGGGCCAGCGCCCCTCGGCCACGAATTCGTGCTTGCACAGGCGGTTGTAGGGGATGTGGTAAGTGTCCTGCAGCAAGACCCGCAGGTAGTTGGCGTTGAGCACCGCGTCTTCAGCCACCTGGCGCAGGCCGTCTGCGCCCAGCATGAGGATGTAGGTGAGTGCGCGCACCATAACGCCAAAGTGGCCGTAAAAGGCCTTGACCCGCCCGATGCTCTTCTCAGGCCAAGTAAAGCCGTAGATGGGCGTGCCCTCCTCGTCCTGGTCCACAATGGTGACCACCGGGCCGGGCAGGAAGTCGACCAAATGCTCGGCCACGGCCACCGGGCCCGAGCCCGGCCCACCGCCGCCATGGGGTGTGGAGAAGGTCTTGTGCAGGTTCAGGTGAACCACGTCGAACCCCATATCGCCGAAGCGGGCGATGCCCAAGAGCGCGTTTAGGTTCGCGCCATCCCCATACACCAGGCCACCCGCCTCGTGCACGGCCTGGACCACTTCTTCAATGTGCTCTTCGAACAGGCCCAGGGTGTTGGGGTTGGTGATCATCAGCCCAGCCAGGGTGTCATCACACTCGGCCTTGAGCTTCTCCAGGTCGATGTTCCCGCGTTTGTCAGAAGGGATCTCGACAACACGCATGCCGCTCATGGCCGAGGACGCGGGGTTGGTGCCGTGCGCAGAATCGGGAACCAGGATCTTGTTGCGCTTGGTATCGCCTCGGCTGCGGTGATATTCGCGGATGATGAGTACACCCGTGAGCTCGCCGTGCGCGCCCGCGGCCGGTTGCAAGCTCACGCCAGCCATCCCTGTGATTTCCTTCAACGCCTCCTGCAGGGTATACATCACCGCGAGCGCGCCCTGGACCGTCTCGACGGGCTGTAAGGGATGGATATTAAGGAAGCCCGGTAGCCGCGCCATATCCTCGTTCACCTTGGGGTTGTACTTCATAGTGCACGACCCCAAGGGATAGAAGTTGATATCCACGCCGTGGTTATATTGCGACAACCGGGTATAGTGGCGCACCACATCCACTTCCGATACTTCAGGCAAGGGCAGGTCCGAGCGCACCAGGTCCTCCGGCAGATCTGCCTGGGGCACATCCGGCTCAGGAAAACGCACACCCCGGCGCCCAGGTGTGGACAGCTCGATCAACAACGGTTCGCGAATCTTCACATCTTGCTGCGCCATGGTTGCCTCCTTACCCGCGCCGAGCAATCACATTCAAGGCCTCGGCCAGCAAGTCGATCTGCTCCCGTGTGTTCATCTCGGTGACCGCGATGAGCAGATGATGGTCCAGCTCGGGATAGTCCTGGCCGAGGTCATACCCACCCAAAATGTCGAACTCGTCCAACAGGGCCTGCAGGATCTGGCTTGCAGGCACGGGGGTCTTGACGGTGAACTCGTTGAAGAAGGGCGTGTTGGGGAAGGCTAGTTCGTAGCCCTCCAAAGCCGCGATGCGTTGAGCCGCGTAATGGGCCTTATGGTAATTGAGCTCAGCCACCTGACGCAGGCCTTGCTTGCCCAATAAGCCCAGGTACACGGTCGCAGCCAGGGCCATGAGAGCGTTGTTGGTGCAGATATTAGATGTAGCCCGCGCGCGGCGGATGTGTTGCTCGCGTGCGGTCAGGGTGAGCACATAGGCCCGCTGGCCACGGCTGTCGACCGTTTCGCCAACCAAGCGCCCCGCGATTTTACGCACGTACTTCTTGCGCGTGGCGAAAACGCCCAAATACGGCCCGCCGAAGGACAGAGGGATGCCCAGAGGCTGGCCTTCGGCAGTTACGATATCCGCGCCCATCTCGCCCGGTGCTTTGAACAATCCCAAGGCCATGGGGTTGACCGCGACGCCAAAGAGCGCGCCGCGTTCGTGCACCGCTTGGGCCAATTCAGTGAAGTCGTACATCCGACCAAAGAAGTCGGGATATTGCACCATGACCAGCGAGGTACGGTCATCCACATACTTGAGCACTACGTCAGGCTCCGCGGTGGGGCCCTCTTCGGGGATGACCACCTCCCGGTCCGAATGGCCGTAATAGGTCAACGTCGTTGCGATGTATTGCGGGTGCAGAGACGGTGCGAGTACCGCTTTAGGGCGCTTTCCACGAAACACGTGATAGGCCATGTTTACGGCTTCCGCGACCGCGGTCGCACCATCGTACATGGAGGCATTGGCCACCTCCATGCCTGTGAGCGCGCACATCAGGCTCTGGTACTCAAAGATCGCGTGCAGCGTCCCCTGGGAGACTTCGGGTTGGTAGGGCGTGTATGCGGTGTAAAACTCGCCGCGCCGCAAGATGTGGTCCACCACTGCGGGGACGTAATGATGATATGCGCCCGCGCCTAAAAAGGAAATCAAATCCTTCCCAACCTGCTCGTTGGCCTCGGCCAAGGATTGCATCTGGGCCGTGGCCTCCATCTCGGTCATGGCTGGGGGCAGGTTCATTTTAGGGTAGCGGTACTTCGCGGGCACGTCCACGAATAGGTCTTCGATCCGCTCCACGCCAATGGCGCGCAGCATAGCCTGGCGTTCTTCCGGTGTATGGGGGGTATACATACCCACCTCCTTTTCGTCCGTGACAACGCTTCTGAGCGCCTAATCTTCGCGCTCTTCGCAATACTTGCGGTACGCGTCCGCGTCCATGAGCTCATCCAACTCGCTAGGGTCACTTATCTCCATGCGCACCAACCACGCGTCGCCGTAAGGGTCACTGTTAACCACTTCCGGCGTATCGGCCAAACCTTCGTTTACCTCGACTACCTTACCGCTCACGGGCGCATAGACGTCGGCCGCAGCCTTGACGGATTCGATGGTGGCGATGATATCGCCCTTGTTGACCGTCTCGCCTTCACTGACAATGATCTCGACATACACGACATCTGAGAGCTGGCTTTGCGCGTAATCCGTAATGCCGACTTTGCCGGTCTGGGGGTCAATCCATTCGTCGCTCTTGGTGTACTTCAAGTTCTCGGGGATCTTCCAGGACATGGGTTCTCCTCCTTAAAAAGAGCAAGGGTTAACGCGAAAAGGGCACGCGGCGGGCCTTAAGGCCCCCACGTGCCCCTGTCGTGCAGCCTGAGAGATGCACGCCCGAATCGGCGCTTGCCCCTTCGGCGGCGCGGGAACCCGCGCACTTTCCAGGGGACCAGGCCGCCGGAGTCCTTTTGCCTGAGAGTTTCGCCCCGTTGCGGGCTTGCCCCTTCGGCGCCCACCGCGGCCTATGCGGCCCGTGGGTCTCTCCCCCGGCGGCCGGGGGCGGCACAACGGTCGCGTGTCATGCCTGTGTTCATTATACCATTCCCCAGCCGGGGTGCGCGCCATCCGCGCGTTAGATGAGCCCAAATAACGTGGCTGTCACAACCCATCGTCAGCGCTTACGGTGTCGCCCGCACCAAGCCCATCGCGCCCTAAACTCCGATGGCCGCGGTAGAATGAATCACACGCCCCCTAGGTTCCTAGGCCAATGTCAGCCCAAAGGAGGAATCGCATGAGTGATCCTTTAGTTCTTACCGAGGTCCGAGACCGTGTCGGCCTCGCGCGGCTTAACAACCCGCGTGCGTATAACGCCCTCTCGCCCGACTTGATGCGTACCCTGGTTGACACACTCCGCGCCTGGGACGCGGACGATAACATCGGCGCAATGGTTATCACGGGCAATGAGAAGGTCTTTGCCGCGGGGGCGGACGTCAAAACCATGAGCCAGGCCTCCGCGGTGGAGATGTTATACTCAGGTTACATCGAACTCTTCGACGTGCTTGCCACCATCCGCAAGCCAATCATCGCCGCGGTTGCCGGGTGGGCGCTGGGTGGCGGGCTTGAGCTGGCTCTCGCGTGCGATATCATCATCGCAGCGGAAAACGCCAAATTTGGCCAACCCGAGATTAACCTGGGCATCATCCCCGGCGCGGGCGGGACGCAACGCCTCGCGCGCACCCTGGGCAAATACCTCACCATGGAAATGGTACTTAACGACCGGCGCCTGAGCGCGGAAGAAGCCGCGCGCTTCGGCCTGGTCAACCGTGTGGTACCGGTCGAGTCGTACTTGGATGAGGCGCTGGCCCTAGCTCGGCAGATCGCGGCCCGCGCGCCCGTGGCTGTGCGCTTGGGCAAGGAGGCCGTCAACTACGCGTTTGAGAGCACCTTGAGCGCGGGCCTCGCACACGAACGACGTCTGTTTTACCTTCTCTTTGCGACCGAGGATCAGAGCGAAGGAATGCGCGCGTTCCTGGAAAAGCGCGAGCCCACTTGGCGCGGGCAATAAGGCATCCTCTATGCAAAATCATGGGGCCGGCCCCCGATTGAGTGGCCGGCCCATCGCATTTAAGATTACCAGACAGACTACATCACCTCAGGCGCAACAATGCCGAGCAAGTTCAGCGCGTTGGCCAGGGTTTGCTTGGTCGCGGCCACCAGGCGCAGACGGAACGCGCGCGTGGTTTCATCCTCCGCGTTAAGCACCGGGCACCGGTCGTAAAAATCGTTGAGCGCCTGGGCCAAACGAAAAGCCGCGTTGGTGATGTGGAGCGGTTTGTACTCTTCGGCCGCGCGTTTCACCACCTTCGGAAACGCGGCCAGTTCAGAGATGAGGTGAATCTCGGCCGGATGCAGCTCGTGGGTCGGCGTGACAGGGTCAGGCACGCGCCCCCCAGCTCGACGTAACAGGCTCGCGCAACGCACATGCGCGTACTGAATGGTCGGCGCCGCGTTACCCTTGAAGTCCAGAGCCTTCTTCCAATCAAAAGTCACCGTACGCGTGTTCTCCCGGGCCAGCATCGTGTATTTCAGCGCGCCCAGGGCCACATGCCAGGCTACTTGATCCTTGGTTTCATCGGGCAAGGAAGGGTTCTTCTCGTCGACGATAGCCCGCGCGCGACGATGGGCTTCGGTGAAGAGCTTATCCAGCAACACCGCGCCCTCGCGAGAGCTCGCGGCTTTGGCCTTAGGTTTAGGCGTTTCCTCAGTCGAGGTCTCAGCCTGCGCTTCGGGGATGGTCTCGTCGGTCTCGAAGTCGACTTCTTCCGTTACCTGTACCAGGTTCGTCGGCAACAGCACCAGCTCATACGCCAAGTGATACAGCCGGTCGGCCCACTCGTAGCCCATCAGCTCCAGAGTTTTGAAGATTTGCTTCATGTAAAGGGACTGCCGGACATCGATGACGTAGATGCTCTTGACCAGGTCGGGGTATTCTTCAAATTTCTTGATAGCCAAAGGCAGGTCTTTGGTCGCGTACAGGCTGGTGCCATCGGAGCGCAAGACCACATACGTGCGATAGGTTGGTTTCTCCAACCCAAGCAACTCATCCAACGGCACGACCACGGGCCCCTCGGGACGATAGTCGCGCGCGATGCCCATAGGGATGAGCTTTTCCTCCACCAGAGCCTTGCCCGGCTCTTCCATCTCGCTTTCGTAATACACTCGATCGAAGTGCACATCGAGCAAACGATAGATTTGTTCGAACCCCTCAATAGACCACTGGCGGGTCTTTTCCCACAGCGCGACCAGCTCAGGATCCCGCGCCTCCCAGCGCTTGAAGAGCGCGCGCACCTCGGGTTCGTACTCGGGATGTTCCTTGAGGCGTCGATTAGCCTCGACGTATAGGTCGCTCACCCAACGGGTTTTATAGTCCTCGGGGGGTTCTTCCCCACGGTGGAACTTGAGGTAATTCCAAAGCCATTTGATAACATGCCAACCAATATCGCCTAAATAATTGGCTCGGACAACGTCGTAGCCGGCCGCGTCCAAGATACGGCACACGGCCTCGCCCAAGATGACGTTGCGCAGATGACCAACGTGAAAGGCCTTGTGCGTATTGGGTTGCGAGAATTCCACCATCAGGCGCTGGCCCCGTCGCGGCGCGCGGCCGTACGCGGGGCCTTGTTCCAGGATGGTATCCACTACCTGGCGGCCATAGATACGCGGGTCCAGGTACATATTGAGGTAGCCCCGCACCGCCTCTGCGCGCACGCCAGGGATGGTCTCGACCACCGGACGCAGCGCTTCGGCCAAGGCTTGTGCGCGCTGCGGCACGGGGACGTCCAGGCCCTTTGCGCGCACCTCGGCCGCGGCCACGGGGAAGAGTGCGAACGAAAGCCCCCAATGGCCCTCCCCCGGGGGACGCGAAAAACGCCATGTCTTGGGCTCGGGGATGCCATGTTCCCGGAAGTAAGCCTGCAAACGCTCCTGAACCGCGCGTTGCACTTGGTCGAGCATGGCTTCCTCTCCTCAAACTCAGGCCACCGCGCCCATCCGGACGGCGGAGGCGGTCCAAGGGCGTTTAACCACAAAAAACGGGAACACCGCGCGCGGGTTCCCGCTGCCAAGCCGACGCGTTGAGGCCCCGGGTCGGGCCGAACTTATGCCGCGGTCGCTTCTTGGCTGAGCCGGGCTTCCAGCGCGTTCAAACGGCGCACCAACCGGCTCTTGCGACGCGCGACATTATTCGGATGCAAAATGCCTTTGGCCGCGGCCTTATCCAAAGCCTTGATGGCCAGTTGCGT
Organism: Chloroflexota bacterium; assembly: GCA_013153135.1. Classification (GTDB taxonomy): domain Bacteria; phylum Chloroflexota; class Anaerolineae; order Anaerolineales; family DRMV01; genus JAADEN01. Next base: position 8,088 of record JAADFA010000071.1, on the reverse strand, counting down.
GTAATAGCGAGCTTGCTCCAAATCGCCCGCGGCCATGGCCTGCCGCGCTTTCTTGATGAAGGTCTTGGCCCGTCCGCGGAACCAACGATTGCGTAAGCGGCGCTTTTCATTTTGGCGCAAGCGTTTTTTGGCAGACCGAGTGTTTGGCAAGGCTCGCCTCCTTTGTCCATGAAATGAGCCACTTTCGCGGCGGGCCCCATTCTACCGCAGCCCACGGCCTTTGTCTAGGTCCCCACGCGCGCGGGTGCAGGCAAAGGTTGTAGAAACGGCAAGCGCCCTGCGGCCATGGTCGCGCTCGCGTGCCGCCCCGGCCGCGGGCTGGAAGCCCGCGGCGAGTATAAAATTGCGCGCGAGCTGGCAGACTCAGCGCGCGGGGCATGGAACGGCGAGGATAGCGGGCGGGTTTCGCCGCCCGCGGCATGGGCTTCTACGAGATTTGCCTGCGCCACGCGCACGGCCTGGAGCGCGTGAGGTCCAGGAACGTCACGTTTCCGTGATCTTAACGCGCGTGCCGTAACCTTCTACATAACGATGCAAAGGCGAAATCACGGGCGTGGCCCAACGAAAGAGCCACAAGGCTTCAGGCGTTCGCATGTTGACGCAGCCATGACTCATAGGATTGCCAAAGTTATCGTGCCAGAAAGTACCGTGAAAGGCCACGCCCCATTCATGGAAAAAACTCACCCAAGGTACGCCGGGGAGCTCATACGCATGGATATCCGCGGTCAGGTTGCCATCGCCCATGTGCCGCTGGTGGGTTTTGAGAAAAATGTGAAAATTCCCCACAGGCGTCTTCGTTGGGATAGGTCCCCCGCGACCTAAGGCTTCAAGGCCCGTGGAGATAGCCGTCTCAAGCACTACCTCGTCGCCCTCATATGCAACCAGACGCTGACTCGTGAGGTCGACCCAGATGAACTTTTCATAGGCTGGCACGTCGGGCGAGAGGGGCGCGAGCTCGTGAGGTTCGATCAACCGCAAATGCCGGGCCGGTGCGCAATAGTGCACCTTCATCCAGTCGTCATAAATGCGGTACCAGGGCTGTCCATCAGGCCCTGGGCACACGCGGTCCACCCAGTGAACCGAGCCATAATAAAGGCGATAAAGCTTTTGCCAGTCCTGGCCGCGCGGGCGATAGGCCCGCGTGTAAGGCACGGTAACCTCGGCCGCGCGGCCTGTCTCGGGGATGTCGTAGCGCACCGGATTCAACCGGCGCTCCACGCGCTGAATGTACGCACTGTGCACATACCCTTCGGCCACGCGATACCAGCGCGGGTTACTCGGTGGGCCGTAGGGCGAAATCAAAGCCTCCTCCAGATGCACAAGCATATCCCGATAGAGATACGCTAGCCGAGGACTGCGGAACGAGGGTTCTTGATACAGTCCAATACGGTCCACCGTGACCCGGCCCAAGCCCAGACCCTGGGGTTGATAGCCGCCGTCGTCGGGCCAGGGCACCCAATCGGTAGCCAACGCGGCCAACGCGGCCAGTGCGAGCTTCAACGCATCGCGTCGGGAAAGGCGCGATGTCATCGCGGACTGCCTCCTTCCAGGAGCAACTCGCCCCATGTTGTGGGGTCGGTCAGGCGGCGGTAGGGCGAATTGGAGATCAACGTCTCTTGCCGCAACGTACCGGGGGTGTCATTATCTGAAATCGAAATTGCAAACCCCATACGCAAGCCCTCCCGGGGACGCAAATTTAGCCGCCCCCAAGGGATCGCAATTTCGAGTTGATAGCCATCGACCGCGGGCGATGCCGCAACCTGCACCCCAGTTGGATACCCCATTAAAAAACGCGGGTACCATTGCCACGCGTCCGGATGAAACCCGGGCGGGTTCCCGGCCATAAAGCCGATCTGCATATCATCCGCGCTCAAGGTATGGGTGAAATAATCCTCCTCCAAACGCGTATCCAAAAGCACCTCCGCGCTATCGCCACGGAAAATGTTTGGCCCGCGGCCCTCCTGCACATACACATCGTCGGTCACGTGGACCCATAAGTATAAATACCCTACATCCCACCCTACCAAGAAGACGCCCGAGAGATCCTGAGGCCCCTGATAATGGGCGCGGCCGTAGGTCACATGGCGGATGGCGTAAAGGGGCATGGGGCCCCAATCGTCGGGCGAGCCATCCAGGGATGGAGGATGAGGCAAGGGATACGCGACCACACGCGGGCCTGGTCGAGCCTGGCCGGGGCCCGAGGGCCACAAGCCCGGATTGGCCGTCACGGTAAAAGTTGGCGTGTGCACAGCCGTGTAAGGCAATGGGGTCGGCGTCACCGTTGGGGGCAGCGTGGGCGTAACCGTGGGCGTTGCCGACACGCGAGGCGTTGGGGTGACCGTAGGGGGGATGCCTTGATTATAGGAAAAAGGTGTTGACTGCGCACCTGGCGGGGGCAAAAGCGCCATACCCGTCGAAGCATCCTGACGCTGGCAGGCTGCTAATGCGAGCAGCCCGAACAAAAACCAAGAGAAGCTCAGGAAGCCGCGCATCTTTTTCTCCCTTTGCGGGTTTCTATGTATACCCCATCCGTGCAAATCTTGTGCCCCTTCAACCCGACGCGTTTTGGCGTCCATCCCAATCCAGGAGGTAGTCTATGCCCATTCAGCCGCGCCACGGTGAGGTTATCTATCCGCCGGAGGAAGTGGTACGCCGTGCTCGCGTGAAGGACTGGGAAGCCATGGCCCGCCAAGCCTTGGAGGACATTGAGGGCTTTTGGGCACGCGAGGCCGAAGAACTAGAATGGTTCCAGAAGTGGGAGAAGGTCCTGGATGACAGCAATGCTCCCTTCTATAAATGGTTCATCGGCGCCAAAACCAACATTGTCCACAACGCGCTGGACCGCCATATGAAAACGTGGCGGCGGAACAAAGTCGCGTTTTACTGGGTCGGCGAGCCTGGGGATACCCGGACCATCTCCTACCGGGAATTGTACAATGAGGTGAACCGCTTTGCCAATGTCCTGCGGGGCTTGGGGGTCAAAAAGGGCGACCGGGTCACCATCTACATGGGCCGGGTGCCGGAGATCGTGGTGGCCATGCTGGCTACGGCCAAAATTGGCGCCATGCATTCGGTGGTCTACGGCGGCTTCAGTGTAGACGCGTTGCGCGAGCGTATCCTGGACTCTGAGTCCAAGGTCGTCATTACCCAAGACGGGGGCTGGATGCGAGGCAAAGTTGTGCCTCTCAAAGACACCGTGGACGAAGCCGTCAAGCTCACCCCGTCGGTTGAGAAGATCGTGGTCGTGCAGCGCCTGGGGCCCGACGTCAAACCCGTGACCATGATCGAGGGACGGGACTATTGGTATCACGACTTGATGGCCTCGCCCTTAGCCGAAGGGCCTTCGCCTACCGAGGTTATGGACGCGGAAGATCCCCTGTTCATCCTGTACACCTCGGGCACCACGGGCAAACCCAAAGCCATTTTGCACGTCCACGGCGGGTACATGGTCGGCACCTACACCGCGCTCAAATACGTCTTTGACCTGCAAGATGACGACGTCTGGTGGTGCGCCGCGGATCCCGGGTGGATCACAGGGCACTCCTTCATCGTCTACTCGCCCCTGGTGTTGGGCGTAACCTCGGTCATGTACGAAGGCGCGCCCAACTACCCCACGCCCGACCGCTGGTGGCAGATCGCCGAAAAATACGGCGTAACCGTGTTCTACACCGCGCCGACAGCCATCCGCGGGCTCATGCGCTACGGCGAAGAATGGGTGAAAAAACACGATCTCTCCTCCATCCGCCTTCTGGGTTCCGTGGGCGAGCCCATCAACCCCGAAGCCTGGAAGTGGTATCACCGCGTTATCGGTGGTGGCAAAGCCCCCATCATGGATACGTGGTGGCAGACCGAGACCGGGCACTTCATGATCACACCGGTCCCCTCCGTACCTCTCAAACCCGGCTCGGCATTCCGACCCTTCTTCGGCCAAGAAGCCGAAGTGGTCGACGACGAAGGCAACCCCGTACCGCCGAACACCGAAGGCTACCTGGTCCTGAAGAACCCTTGGCCGGCCATGCTCCGCACCTTGTATAAGGACCCCGACCGTTACATCAAGACCTACTGGAGCCGCTTCCCTGGCCGCTACTTCACGGGCGACTCGGCCAAAATCGACGAAGATGGGTATTTCTGGATCATCGGCCGGGTAGACGACGTGATCAAGGTCTCGGGCTACCGCTTAGGGACCGCGGAAATCGAGAGCGCGCTGGTCGCGCACCCGGACGTGGTCGAGGCCGCAGTGGTCGGCATTCCGCACGAGATCAAAGGCAATGCTATCCACGCGTACGTAGTTCTACGTGCCGGGTTGCAAGGCTCGCCGCAACTCGAAAAAGAGCTCATCGAGTGGGTGGCGCAACACATTGGCAAGATCGCGCGACCCGAACGCATCCACTTTGTCGAAAAGCTGCCCAAGACCCGCTCGGGCAAAATTATGCGCCGCCTGTTACGGGCCTGGCTACTCGGCCTGCCCGAAGGTGACACCTCCACCCTGGAGGATTAGCCGCGAGCCGAATGCCATCCCTTATACCTGTACCCGCGCCTCGACTTACCGGGGCGCGGGTGTTTTTAAGCCACCCTTAAACTCAGGCCACCATGATGCTCCGCCCCGTATGTTATAATGACCCCACAGACCCCAAAGCAGGAAGAGTTTATGTCGCGCGTTTTTCGGCCCCGCACGTGGCAACAACAACGTCGGCAGCTTATGCAGATGTTAGCGCAGACCGTGCGCGCGCTCTTACAACACCATCGGGAAGACGACGAAGCGTGGGACATGGCCGCCTTTTTGGCCATGACCTTGGACGAGATTGCCCAGACCGTCGAGCGGACGGTCGAGCCCTGGGAAAAACGGGACTATTGGGTGAAAGCCGATCGCTTTCGCCAAGATTGGGCCTGGGCAACCGACATTAGCCAAGGGCTGCATCAGGCCTTGCACGCCCACGCATGGGACCACGTGCTCCATCATATCGCGCGTTTATTCCCCCACATTAGCGACACCCGCCTGCCCAAACGCCCACGTTGGGGGCATCGCCCTTGGGACGGCGCCTATACCCGCTGGCGCCAACGCTACGCGCCGCCTTCCACAGCCCAGTCCCCAACCTAAGGAGGCAATGGCCCATGGAATGGTACCGGCTCCCCGTGACGGAGGTGCTCCGTCACCTGGGCACGGACCCGACGACCGGCCTCTCAGAAGAAGAGGCACGACGACGGCTCGAACAGTATGGCCCGAACCAAATTGTGGAGCGCGGCCCAGAAAGCCCCTGGCGTATCTTCCTAGAACAATTCCGCGACCCCCTGGTCATTTTGCTCTTGCTTTCAGCCGCTGTGTCCGCGTTTCTCGGCGATTACAAAGAAGCCATTGCCATCATGATCATCGTCGTGCTCAATGCGGCCATTGGCTTTTCGCAAGAATACCGGGCGGAAAAAGCCATCGCTGCGCTCAAGCGTCTTGCCGTGCCCGTGGTCAAAGTGCTGCGGGATGGGCAGGTGAAAGAGATCCCCGCAAGCCTGCTGGTTCCTGGGGATATCATTTTTCTCGAAGCCGGGATGACCGTCCCCGCAGACGCGCGCGTCATTGAAAGCGTGAACCTGCGCACCCAGGAAGCCGCGCTCACGGGCGAGTCCGAACCTGTGGAAAAAATCAGCGATCCCCTGGACGTGCCCAACCTGCCTCTGGGCGACCGGCGCAACATGGTCTACATGGGGACCGCGGTGATCTTTGGGCGGGGCAAAGCCGTGGTTGTGGCCACCGGCATGCAGACCGAGCTGGGCCGCATTGCAGCGATGCTGCAATCCGTTGAACGCGAACCCACCCCTCTGCAACGTCGCCTAGCCCAACTGAGCAAAGGTTTGGCCTGGGCCGCACTGGTCATCGTGGTCGTGGTCTTTAGCCTAGGGGTGCTCCGGGGCGAAGATTGGGAAACCATGTTCCTTACCGCGATCAGCTTGGCTGTGGCAGCTGTGCCCGAGGGCCTGCCTGCGGTGGTCACCATTGCCCTCGCCCTGGGCGCGCAGCGCATGTTGCGCCGCAAGGCCCTCATCCGCAAACTGCCCGCGGTCGAAACCCTCGGCTCCATCACTGTCATCTGCTCCGACAAAACCGGCACCCTGACCGAAAACCGCATGACCGTCGCCGTGCTGGACATGGCGGGTTACCAAAAGCCCTTACGCATGACTGAGCTCTTGGAAAAGCAGCGCAGCGCTCGCGCGGAATGCCCGCCTGAGCCCGATTGGTCAGCCTTGCCGCCGGAGGTCGGGCTCCTGTTCATCGCCGCGGCCCTGTGCAACGACGCAGTCTTGGTCCCCCGCTCCGAAGACCAAGAGCGCTGCACCGCGGTAGGCGACCCGACCGAGGCCGCGCTGGTGCTCGCAGCCGCGCAAGTGGGCCTGCCCAAGCCCGTGCTCGAGCAAGTGCTCCCGCGCGTGGCCGAAGTGCCCTTCACCTCCCGCCGCAAGCGCATGACCACCGTACACCGCTGGGAGCCCGAGGTCGCGCAGCGCTACCCATGGACCCAACGACTGCAAGAGCTGGTCGCGAACCAAGGCAGCTTGCCGCGCTACGTCGCGTTTACAAAAGGCGCGGTGGACGTGTTGTTGGCCCGGGCGGATCGGGTCTGGATCCACGACCAAGTGCAACCCATGGATGAGGAATGGCGCGCGCGCATCCAAGCCGCGAACGACCGTTTTGCAGAGCAAGGAATGCGCGTCTTGGGCGTAGCCGCGCGGCGCCTCGACGTCGACCCCTTACCTACCTCGCCCGAAGAACTCGAGCCTATCGCAGAACAGGGCTTGGTCTTTTTAGGCCTGGTGGGCATCCTCGACCCGCCGCGTCCTGAGGCGCGCGAAGCCGTCGCGACGTGCAAACAGGCCGGCATCCGGCCCATCATGATCACCGGCGACCATCCCTTGACCGCACGCTTTATCGCCCGCGTACTGGGCATTATGGAAGACGATGGCGAAGTCATCACCGGCGCACAGCTAGAGACCATGGACGACGAGACCTTGCGTGAAAAGCTCAAGCGCGTGCGGGTGTTTGCGCGCGTGTCGCCGGAACACAAACTTCGCATTGTAGAAGCGCTCCAAACCGACGGCGAGATCGTCGCCATGACGGGCGACGGCGTCAACGACGCGCCCGCACTAAAGAAAGCCGACATTGGCGTCGCAATGGGCATCACCGGGACCGACGTAGCCAAAGAAGCCGCGGATATGGTGCTGCTGGATGACAACTTCGCAACCATTGTGGCCGCGGTCGAAGAGGGCCGGGTGATCTACGACAACGTACGCCGCTTCATTCAATACACCCTGAGTTCCAACACCGGCGAGATCCTGGTCATGCTGCTCGCACCCTTTTTGGGGATGCCACTGCCCCTAACACCACTGCAAATTTTGTGGATTAACTTGGTGACCGACGGGCTACCCGGCCTGGCCCTAACCCTGGAACCCGCGGAAGAAGACGTGATGCGCCGACCGCCCTACAAGCCCGACGAAAGTGTGTTCGGCCGCGGCTTGGGCCGCGATACATTGTGGGTTGGCGCGCTTATGGGCCTGGTGACCCTGCTGGGCGGATGGCTCGCGTGGCGCGCGGGCCATGCCGCATGGCAGACCATCCTATTCACAGTGCTCACCCTATCCCAAATGGGGAACGCGCTCGCGCTGCGGTCATACCGTCAAAGCCTCTTTCATCAGGGCTTACGAAGCAACCTGGCCCTGGTCGGCGCGGTGCTGCTTACCTTGGTGGGCCAGTTCGCGGTCATTTACGTCCCGGCCCTTCAGCATCTGTTCCACACCGTGCCCTTGCGTGGTGAGGACTTCATCATGGCAATGGGGCTGAGCACCGTGGTCTTCTGGGCCTATGAGTTCAAAAAGTGGTTGGTGCGCCGGGGCATCTTGAGCGTATGACCGACGGTTTTCTCATGAAACTCTTATCATTTTGCCCTTGACAGGGCCTATAGGGACGGTTATACTGAGGGCGAAACAATCACAAGAAGGACAGGAGGTGTCCGATGTTGTTCGCTCCGCGTGTTAAGGGTCAAGGTCTGGTCGAGTATGCGTTGATTCTCGTTCTCGTTGCGATTGTTGTGATCGCCATCCTGG
>JAADFA010000047.1 GCA_013153135.1 Chloroflexota bacterium | reverse complement strand
TGCTGCAGGCCCTCGCGCCGTCGCCAGCCTGGGTTGTCTTGGCTTCGCGTGCGACCCTACCCCCCTGGTGGGCTGCGCTGCCCGAGGCCGAACGTCCTCATGCGGTCGCCCGGTGGGCTGCGCGCGTCACTCAACGCCTGGGCCCGTTGGTCGCCTCTTGGCTTACGTGGCTAGACCTCACCCTGACGGAGATCCCGCGCACCTGGCCGCCTCGGGGCCGAGCATTGCCGCCACGCTGGCAGCAACATCAGGCCATGGTGCAGACCTTGCGCGCTGGCTTGCCAGGGGCCACGGTGGGCGTGGGGATACACGCGTACGAGCCTCCCACGCGCGGCCGTGCCGCGCCATCCCAACGACCGGTACCCTCCACCTTAGCTGAGTTTTTCCTCGTGTGGCCCAACCCGGCTGCGGTGTCGGATCTGGAAGCTATGCTGCGAGCGTTCGCACGGTGGGAGGTCCCCTTCTGGCTTCTCGATCCGGGCCCGGATGCGGACTTACGCGCCGCGGGGCTGGCGATGCGCGTCCATCGGGCATGGCGCGTCGTTAACCACAACGTAGGCTTGCAAGGTTACTTCGCGTGGCCGTGGCATCCTGCGTGGTCGTGGGTACCCACGTCTGAGGGGCTTTATCAGGATGAGGCTGCGGGTGAGCGCCCGACACCGGCGGCGGCGTGGTTTTCATCCGTAGCGCGGACCAACGCGATCACGCCGGACGGGGTAGCGACGTATGCGCCGGAGGCCTGGCCGGTGCTGTATCCCGATGCGGGCTTGGACGATCTGCGTGTAGCCTGAAATCGAACGGGGTTGGGCCTCATCGTGGTATGATTGCCCCATGCAACTCCGGGTGGGAGGCCGGCTATGCCACCGACGTTGGCCCTGGTGCAATTCCAGCCCCGTTTGGGCGACTTGCACGCCAATCTTGAGCGCCATTTGGACTGGATCCGCCGCGCGCGCAGCCAAGGCGCGGACGTCGTGGTCTTTCCCGAACTTTCCCTAACGGGCTATATTCTACAGGATTTGGTCCCGGTGGTCGCGCGACGTCCACGGCGTGAAGACCCCATCTTTGGCCCTTTGCTCGAGGCTAGCCGCACCGTGGACGTAGTCGTGGGCTTTGTTGAGGAAGACCAGCGTTCTCGCTTTTTCAACAGCGCGGCTTATCTGAGCCAGGGCCAGGTAGTGCACGTGCACCGTAAGGTCTATTTGCCCACCTATGGTATGTTTGATGAAGGGCGTTTTTTCGCTTGGGGCGACCATGTCGCGGCTTTTGATACCCGTTTCGGTCGGTTTGGCCTGCTCATCTGCGAAGATTTTTGGCACGTTTCGCCGCCTTACTTGCTGTGGCTGGACGGCGCGGATGTGATGATTTTCCCCATGGCCTCGCCCGGCCGGGGCATTGTGCCCGCGGCGCCTAAGCTCAGCACCGCCCGCTGGGTCGAGGCCGTGGTCCAGGCCTACGCGGGCTTATTTACGGTGTTTACCGCGTTCGTCAACCGGACGGGCTTCGAGGATGGCATCCACTTCTGGGGCGGTTCCGCGATTTACGGCCCCGATGGCTCTTTGCTCGCGCAAGCGCCCTACAGCCAGGAGGCCCTGCTGTTGCAAGAGCTGGACTTACGCGCCCTACACCGCGCGCGGGCCCGCTTGCCCCTCTTGCGCGATGAACGTACCGCGCTCTTTCAGCGGGAGCTCGCGCGTATTTTGGAACGCCGGGAGCTGCCCAAAGCCCCGCCTCGGTTTTAGCCCTTTGCCCGAGCCTTTGGTGTTGTGAGGCGTGAGCCATGACCCCTTACCCGACCATAGATTTGAGCATCAACACCGATTTGGTACGCGAGATCTTGGTCCGTTTTATCCGCACTGAGATCACACGTGCGGGGTTCCAGCGCGCAGTGGTAGGTGTGTCTGGCGGCGTGGATTCGGCTTTGGTGTGCTTTTTGGCTGCCGAGGCGCTGGGCCCGGAAAACGTCCTCGCGGTACGAATGCCCTATCGCACCTCATCCCCCGAGTCTTTGGAACACGCCGCGTTGGTTATTGAAGCCACAGGCGTGCAACATTTGACCATCGACATTACGCCCATGGTGGATGGCTACCTCGAGCATTACGCTCCTGACGCGTCCCGGCTGCGGCGGGGCAATGTGATGGCGCGCAGCCGCATGATTGTGCTCTATGACCAATCCGCGGCCTTTCGTGGCTTGGTCGTGGGCACAGGCAACAAAACTGAGATCCTCTTGGGTTATAGCACCCTGTATGGCGACGCGGCCTACGCGATCAACCCCATCGGCGACCTCTATAAAACCCAGGTATGGCAGCTGGCCGCGGCTGTGGGCGTGCCCGAGGTCATTGTGCAAAAGGCGCCGTCCGCGGACCTGTGGGTAGGGCAAACCGACGAGGATGAGCTGGGTTTTTCCTACCGTCTCGCAGATCAAATCCTCTACTTGCTTGTGGACGAGCGCTACCGCGTCGAAGAAGTCATTGAAATGGGCTTCCCCGCGGATGTGGTGCAGGCTATCATGGAGCGCGTGCGCCGCAACCATTACAAGCGCATCATGCCGCCCATTGCCAAGCTCAGCCATCGTACCGTGGGCTACGATTTCCTTTATCTACGCGATTGGGGCACGTGAGACCCAAGGCGTCGTCTCCCCGGGTGGGCTATAATGGCCCCATGCGGCGCATTTGGGTCGCCTTCCTCTTACTCGCAGGCTTGCTGTTTTTGAGCGCACACCAGGGGGAGCTGAAGCGCTTTTGGCAGGTCCTCCAACAAGGCGAGGGTCGTTACCTCGCGCTGGCGTTTCTCTTTGAGGGAATCTGGTACCTCCACGTCGCGCTCACGTTCTCCCTGCTTTACCGCGCGTTGGGCTTGCAAGAGCGCCTGAGTCGGCTGTTGCTTATGGCTTTGTCCATGAACTTCGTCAACATGGTCGCACCTACAGGCGGCTTTAGCGGTATGACCGTTTTCATTTCCGAAGCGCGTGAGCAAGGTCAATCCACCGCGCGCGCGATGGTTGCAACTACGTTATACATTTTATTCGAGCATTTAGGGTTTCTCGCGGTGCTGGGGTTGGGCCTCTGGGTGCTCATCCGTCGGAACCGGCTTACCTGGGTGGAGATCTCCGCGTCCGCGGTGATGGTGGCCATTGTGGTGGGGTTGGCGTCTGTGGTGTACCTCGGATCCCATTCGGGGCGTGCACTGGGTCGGTTTTTGGCCTGGGCCGCGCGCAACCTCAACCGCGTGGCCCACGCCCTACATATGGACGACTTGGCTTCGGAACAGAGCGCGCAGCGATTCGGCCACGATTTGAGCCGGGGTTTGGCCTTTTTGCGGTACAATCCTCGTTTCCTGGGTCTGCTCGCGCTGATGGGTGTGCTGAGCAAGGCCTGGCTGATGATGGTGTTGCTCTTTGTTTTCCTTGCCTTCCACATCCCCCTGTCCCCGGGGACGTGGGTGGTCACGTTCATGGCCGCGTATCTCTTTTTGGTTGTCTCGCCCGCACCGGGTGGGGTGGGCTTCGCGGAGAGCGCGATTACGTTGATGTTGGTTTCGTTCGGTATCCCCTGGGAAGACGCAACCGTGGTCGCCTTAACCTACCGCGGAATCACCTTTTGGCTGCCGTTGCTGGGTGGCTTGTTGGCCACGCGGTTGTTGTCCATGACCCGCGCGCATGAGAACGCACGTGGCCAAGATGAGGAGGCATGAAACGGATGGGACAGAAACGCGAGTTTGCGTGGTGGGTTGGGCTCTTGGGAATGGCCCTGGCAATGCTCCTTGCGGGTTGTGGCGAGACATCCACGCCACCGGCCTGGGTGCCGCCGACGGCTGCGGGGGGCGTCGCGGTCCAAGCCGCGGCCACCGCGACCCGATTGCCGCCCATGCCGCCCACGTGGCCCCCAGGGGTGCCACGGCCCACGCCCACGCCCGATCCGCCACATCCCTTACCCACGTTGCGCGCCCAGGCCAAGTTGTACACCGTCCAGCCCGGCGACACTTTTGGCCTGCTGATGCGCCGCTTTCGCGTATCCGAAGCCGCGTTGCGCGCGGCCAATCCCCAGTTGGCCGACCCCAATCTCTTGACGGTGGGCATGGTATTGACCATTCCCGCGCCCGACCCTGTGGGCCAGGCGCCGAACTTCAAAATCGTGCCCGATTCGGAATTGGTCTATGGCCCCTACGCGGCGGGTTTTGACATCGCGGGCTTCATTCAACGCCAGGGTGGCTATCTTAGTCGTTACCGCGAAGAGCGCTATGGCCGCGTGTGGACTGGCCCGGAGATTGTGCGCTACATCGCGCTGAACAATTCCGTCAATCCGCGCTTGCTCCTGGCCATCCTCGAATATCAGAGCCATTGGGTGACCCAAGCCGAGCCCCCGGCGGAAACCCTGGATTATCCCTTGGGCTTGCGAGATTCCAACCGCAAAGGGCTCTTTCGGCAGCTGCACTGGATCGCGAATGAGCTCAATCGAGGCTACTACCTCTGGCTAGTTAACGGCCTGGATGCCCTGATGTTGGCCGATGGTCGCATCGCCCTGCCCAACCCTCAAGTGAACGCGGGGACCGCGGGGGTGCACCACGCGCTCGCGACCCTATTGCCCTGGCCCGCGTGGCAGCGCGCGGTTGGGCCTGAGGGCGTGTTCGCGACCTACCAGCGCCTGTTCGGCCATCCGTTTGATTACGCGTACGAACCCCTCATCCCGTCTGGGCTCACGCAGCCCGAGCTGCAGCTGCCCTTTGAACCGGGCATCTGGTGGTACTTCACCGGCGGCCCCCACGGGGGATGGGACTCGGGGTCCGCGTGGGCCGCGCTGGATTTCGCGCCGTCGGACATCCCGCCGGGGTGCACCATTTCGGGCCAGTGGGTGACCGCAGTGGCCGATGGCTTGGTGGTACGCGCAGAGGATGGCGTGGTCGTGCTGGACCTGGATGGCGATGGGTGGGAGCAGACGGGGTGGGTGATTTTTTACCTGCACATCTCTGAGCAGGAACGCACCCTGCCCGGCTTGTGGTTGCGCGCGGGCGACCGCATTGGGCATCCCTCCTGCGAAGGCGGCGTGAGCACTGGAACTCACGTGCACATCGCGCGCAAATACAATGGGCAATGGATTGAGGCCGATGGACCTGTGCCCTTTGTGATGGACGGCTGGCGAGCGCGTGCGGGAACGCGCGCGTACGATGGTTTTTTAGTACGGGGGAACGAGTGGCGTGAGGCCTGCGCGGGGTGTCGGAACGCGAACAACCGCATTCGTCGGGAGCCGGTTATCCCTCCGTCGCCTCCTCCCAGTCCTTAAAACCTTCGCCCAGGGCCTCGTACGCGTGGCCAATGACCATAAACGCACGTGGGTCGGCTTCGTGGACCAAGGCCTTGAGCGCGGCCACCTCGCTGCGGCTGACCACGCAGTAGAGTACCGCGCGCGGCTTGCCGGTATACCCCCCAATGCCTTGCAAGATGGTCACGCCCCGGTCCAAATCATGCAGAATGCGTTGGGTGACTTGCTCGGCCTGATCGGTCACGATAAGGGCGGTGCGGATCACGCCAGCGCCTTGACTGACCATATCCGCGGCCAAACCAATGACGTACAGGGCCACCAACGCGTACATGGCCCGCTCCCAGCCGAAGGTCATGCCCGCGGCGGCTAGCACCAGCGCGTCGCTGATGAGGTAGCTCTGGGCCATGGGGATGTGCCAATGCCGGGCCAGAATGCGGGCCAGGATATCGGTGCCGCCGCTCGTGCCGCGGCCGCGGTAAATGAGCCCCGCGCCCACTCCGGCGACCACACCACCGTATAAGGTGTTGAGGATGATATCCTCGGTGACGGGACCAGCGAGACCGAGCTGCGGGGCGAAGTCGACCACCGCGGAAAAGAGCACAATGCTATACACCGTGCGCGCGGCAAAGCGGGGGCCGCCGAGGTAACGCCATCCCAGGACAAACAAGGGCGCGTTGAGCAGCGCGGTGAGCAAGCCCACAGGCCAGCCCGTATGATGGTGAATCACCAGCGCCAGACCGCTCACCCCACCGGCCGCGAGCCGCGCGGGAATCAAAAACAGCGTCATGGCCAGCGCGAGCACCACCGTCCCCAAGGTCACATACCCGTAGTCCCGCAACCACCGCCAGCGTTTCGCGATCATGTCGTCCTCCCAGTGTGTTTCGAGACATTTCACGCTTTCTCAATATCGCGCGGTTTGCGAGCTATGCTGTGGTAATGTGGGGCGGCTTTGCCGCGCTAGAAAGGAAGGGCTTATGGCAGGCACGTCATGGCAGCGTTGTTCATTCATTTCTGCCAGATCCTGGGGCACAATCAAGACGCGTTCTTGGCGCACCGCTTTTGACCTGGGTCCTCTCCTCGCGAGCTTCAGCTGATTTGGGCTGCAATCCACCGCGCGACCCGGCGACCAGCGGAGCCGTCGGTGTAGGTGGTTTCGCGCTGCACAAAGGCTCGACGCGCGGCCGCGCGGGCGTTGGGCGCTTCGAGCGCGCGATTGAGCGCGGCTTGCAGTTCGGCCTCGTTGTATGCAACCTCGCCCGCGCCCGAGCGCAAAAAGCGGCTGTGGGTGGGCCAGTGCCCGATTTCCGAGAGCTTGAGGGTGAACTTGCCCGGCCAGGGTTCGGGCGCGTCGATGCACACGCTCACCACGGGCGTATCGTGGATCGCGGTCTCCACCACCATGGTGGAATACACCGTGGTGAAGACGTCCGCGTGGGCCATCATGGATGACTTTTCATCCATATCTTCACCCGAATAGTAGCCCAGCGAACCGCCTAACGGCACGGGCTGCACCACGTGCACGTGGGGAAGCTCGCGCGCCAGCGCGTAGATGCGTTCCCGCTCGGCCGCGAAGTGGGGCACATCCAAAAAGTGGTTCGGGTGCAGACGAATGAGCAGCTGCGCGGGATAGGCGAGCCGGTCTTCGGCCACCAGGCGAGCCAGCGCTTCGATGTTTTGGTAGTTGGGCGAGAAGGTCACGAAGCTGGCTGCGTAGGCGATGAGCTTGCGGTTGGGGTCTAAGCCGTGGCGTTGGAAGTAGGCCGTGCGCGGCATAACCCACTTGCGCAAATAGTACCCATCGTAGGACGGGATGCCGCCGATGTGGATGCGCGTGGGGTCCCAATCCGAGCCCTCAACAGCCTCGCGTTTTTGGATCGCGGACCACACGTTGAGAGCTTGAACGGGCGCGCCGGGCAGGCTGTAGCTGCTGGTGTTGTCCCAGCCCACGATGACGGCCGCGGTGGGCACGCCATGGTGAAAGTGCGCCTCGCGCAGGATGTACCGGTCCAAGCGCCACCCCGGCGTGCTGGCCACCACCAAGTCCGGTCGATAGCGCTCGAACAAATCCTCGTAGATATTGGGCGTAAAACGCCACTGGGCGCGCACCACGGCCTGCCGAGCCCAACGGTAGCGCCGCATGAGCGCGATGTAGCCACGCATGACGTGGAGCACAGCTTTGCGTCGGCCGTGGGCCTCGAAGGCCACCTGCTGGATATAGCTTTCCACCGCGCCCAGAGGGATGCGGTTCGACGCGCCCGCGCGGCGCAGGAAGTCGAGCCACCACTGCGTACGGTAGCGATGACGCCGGAAGTACGCGCGCGCCTGGTCGAGGCGCAACCCCTCGAAGTGCAGCCCTGTGCGGCCGAAGCGTTGCTGCAGTCGTGCCACCAGCGCGTCGTCGGTGAGCACGATAACCTCCACGCCCTGCGCCAACAGGGTGGGCACCACATCCGATTGAAGGAAGTAAACCAAGGCCAAACCGTGGTCTGCGATGACGAAGATTCGCCGAGTATGCATACCCCATCCTCGGGATGCTTTCGAGGTTCGAACGTGGGCGCAGTGGCCCATGCGGCCTCATTGTAGCACGGAGCGCGCAGCCGTGGAACCGCGGGCAAGGCTACGCGCGGACTGGCTGCAGCACCTCCACTTGAGAAGCCCTATCGGCGCGTTTGCATCGTGACTCCCCGGCTTGTGGGGCCTGGGAGGTCACCGGTGAGTGGGGTGAGGCAGGATGCCGCGTGAGGTGCTTTTTGGAGGACTATCGTTCTCGCGAGAGCGCGCGGCGTGCGTGTGCGCAATTGGGAAAGTGAAACGCGAAACGCTGCAAAAAACATGGAAAGAGTACTTGAGAGACAAGGGAGCCAACGCGAGGCCTTGACGGGCGAGGCTTTTTGCGTACAATAAGGGGCAGCCCCAGGGCCACTGGGGTAGATCCCTCGTTTGAGGAGGAGAAGAGATGAAGAAACGCTGGTTCTTGGCCTTCGCCCTGCTGGCGTTGCTGGCGGTGGCGCTGGCCGCGTGTGGTGGCTCGGCCACCCAAGAAGCC
>JAADFA010000068.1 GCA_013153135.1 Chloroflexota bacterium | reverse complement strand
GGCCCGCGCGCGGCAGAGCCTGGATTCGGGCGCGGCGTTGGACGTGCTCGAGCGTTACGTCGCGTTCACCCAGCGCGTGGCCGCGGCGCGGTCGGTGTAGGCCATAACTCCTCCTCCTCGCCCAGGCGAGCCTGGTATGATTGACCATGCCGGGCCGGGGCGAAATCAAGCCCGCGGCCCGGCCAGCTCGCCTGGGAGGTCCCTCATGCGCGTTGCATTCTGGTGGATGGTGGCCCTTATCGGCCTGGTGCTTTTGCCCGGCTGCAAAAAGCCGCGCCAAGGCCTCGCACCCGACGCGGACCCCACCGCGCTCCCGGCCCTCGGCGGAGAGTACCGCGTTAAGGGTTACGACCCCGTCATGGATGAAAAATACGGCGGCACGTTCGTGCTCACTCCCCAAGATGATGGCACCTTTGAGGCGGTCTGGCTCATTCGGGAGCTCATCCTGCGTGGCTGGGGTCACATTGAGGGCAATCAGCTCATCTTGACTTGGCAAAGCGAATTCGCGCCTGGTCCCATGCATGGGACCGCGCGGTATACCATTACCCGGGCGGGCCAGCTCTACGGCCAGCGCATCACCCAGCTGGGAGACGGGCAGACCCATGAAGTTTATGAAGAAATGCACCCGCCTCGATAGCTGGTGTGCGGGCGGGCTCATCCCTGGGCTCGCGGTTGTGCTTTGGGGCCGCGCCCTACTCACCTGGGGCCGCGCGCCCATTTGGGGCACTCCAAGCCTCCAGTTCATCCCCTGGCGCGCGTGGGGCTGGCATGTGATGCGCGCGACCGGCCAGCTGCCCTGGTGGAACCCGGACATTGGGCTGGGCGCGCCGTTGATTGCGAACCTGCAAAGCGCGTGGTTCTATCCGCCGACATGGTTGCTCTTTGGGCTCGCGTGGTGGCGCGGGGTGGAGGCTCTGGCCTGGGGGCATGGGGTGCTGGTGGTGCTGCATTTGCTCCTCGCGGCCGTGGGCATGGTTGCGCTCGGCCGGGAGCTGGGTTGGCGTGCGCCCGCGACCGGCATTGCCGCCTTGGCTTACACGCTGTCGGGCTACCTCGCGACCCGATCGGCCATCTTTTTGAGCATGAACGCGGCGGCCGCGTGGGTGCCGTGGATCTTGTGGGCCGCGCGGCGCTGGGCGCGTACGGCCGCGTTGCGGGATGCCGTGCAAGTGGGTGTGTTTTTGGCCTTGCAAGCCCTCGCGGGGCACGCGCAAACCTCGTGGTACACGGGGCTGTTGCTGGCCGGGTGGCTGCTCTTCTGGTGGCGGGCTTTGCGGCATGGCCGCGCGGCCCGGCCGGGCGTGCTGCCGCGGCTCATGGGCCTGATGGTGATGGTTGCGGTGGCTTTCGGCCTCAGCCTGGTGCAGCTCTGGCCCACCTGGGAATACTTGCAACAATCCCAACGTGCCGGTGGTGTGGACCCTGAACTGGCCCTGACCTATTCTTTCTGGCCCTGGCGTTTCCTCGGTTTGCTTTGGCCCAATCTCTTCGGCTCCCCAGTGACGGGCGACTATTGGGGCTACGCGACGTATTGGGAAGACGCGCTCTACATTGGCTTATTGCCCTTCTTGCTCGCGCTGAGCACGTGGCGTTGGTGGCGGAAGGGCGGCCCCGCGGCCTGGGCGCCTGCCGCAGTGCGGTGGGCTTGGGCTGCGTGGACCCTGGTCGCGCTGTTGGCCTTGGGCAAGAACACGCCCGTCTATCCCTGGCTGTACGCGCACGTGCCTACCTTTGATTGGTTCCAGGCGCCTGCGCGCTGGCACTTAATCAGCACCGTACTGCTGGCTTTGCTCGCGGGGTTGGCCGCGGAGGGGTGGCGTCCACCTGGCCCTCGAGCTCGATATTGGCTCCGGTTGGGCCTCGCGGCTGCGGGTGGCATCACCCTGGTCGCGATGGCGGCCGCGCCTCTGGCTGGCGAACGGGCCAGCATCGCGCGCGCGGTGGCCTGGAGTGGGGTGTGGGCTATGGGCGCGGCGGTCTTAGCCCTGCTTCAACCCGAGCCTGAGCACGCCAGGCGCACGTTGTGGGCTTGGGCTGTGGTGGCCTGGGTCGCGTTGGACTTGCTTGTGAGCCACGCGGGATGGACGCCCACGATCGACGCACGTTGGTATCGCCCCCGGGCCGCGGCCCCTAGCGGCCGGGTGTACTTCCCCGCTCGGGACGAATATGAATTTAAATTTATTGATTTCTTCCGCTTTCGTGATCTGCGACCAGCGCGTTCATGGGATGATCTGCGCGCTCTTGGCCTTCCGAACCTGCGCTTGCTGGACGGCGCACGGACCCTCAATAACTTTGACCCCATGCGGCCGGGCACCTTTGATCAGCTGATGCGTGCGCTGGAGCAGGCCCCCCCAGGCGCGCGCGAACGCGTGCTCGATCGTTTGGCCGTGGTCGCGGAGATTCACCGTGACCCGCACATGGCCCAAGGCTACCGAGTGCTGCCTCGCCAGCCCGAGGGGTTAGCCCAGTGGTATCCGGCTGCCGATGTGGTTACGACGGATGCGGCCGCGTGGCAGGCCCTGTGGCGCCGGGCCAGCCTGGGCGGGCCCGCATGGCATGAACGAATCACGGTTCTTGCAGCGCCCCTCAGTGGTCCATCTTATCCGGCGCCAACTTCCTTGCCGGACCCGGCTCCGGCCGACCGCGTGGCCCTGACATGGGATATGCCCACGCCGACCCAGGTGCGCATTCACGTCCAAACGCCGGGCGCGGGCTGGTTGCTCGTCGCGCAACAAGCTTATCCCGGTTGGCGCGCGAGGGTTGACGGCCGCGCGGTGCCCTTGTATCGCGCCGAGTACGCGCTCCTCGCGTTGCCCCTCGCCGCAGGGGAGCACGTGGTTACCTTCACGTACCGCGCGCCTGGTTGGCCAATTACGGCTCTGCTCGCGCTTGTGACTTTGATTGGCGTGGTCGCTTGGGGGCGTCGCTTCGGCTGAGGCGGTACGCATGGGTCTGTCGCAGCAGGACGTGCTCCCGAGCCAGCCGAATTTGCTTTGGCTGCGCGGGTGTGCTCTTTCCGCAACCTTACATGGCAACCGTGACCATGATGAGCTGCTGTGGGATTGAGCCTGGGTCCAGCAGGCGTTTCGGCCAGGTAGAATAATTCCTGTTACATTCGCCCAAGGCGCGCGGTCTAAGCAAATGAGGTGCCTATGGCCGAGATTGTCCTTTCCGCGCCCGAAGCGCAACGGTTGTTGGACGCGCACCGTCGCGGCCAGACTCGCTTGCAAGCGAGTCCGGATTTGAACCGTTCCCGCGTCACGGTGCAGCTGCTGAAGGATGGGGTCTTATGGCCGGACGGGCAGCGTACACCGTGGGAGCACCTTCAAACAGTGGCTGAGCACTCTAATGCGGTGTTCGTGCTCACACCTCAAGGTCCAGAGCCTATCCGTGCCTATTCGCCCCTAACTGAGCGCGTGGTTGCCCTGTATCCGACGTCTCGCGCGCCTACGGTGTTGCTTTCGGGCATTCCCATGCACCGGGTGCAGGGTACGGATCCCTGGCGGGATACCCAGGCCAAAGTGCGCGCGTTGCGCCCGCGTGGCTGGGTGTTGGATACTTGCATGGGCCTAGGCTATTCCGCGTTGCAGGCCGCCGCCACCGCGGATCGTGTGCTGACCGTGGAGATCGACCCCGCAGTCCTGGAGGTGGCTCGACGTAACCCTTGGTCGCAGCCTGTGTTTCAGCACCCGCGCGTGCACATCGTGCAGGCGGATGTCGCGACGTTGATTCAATCGTTACCCTCGGGCTTCTTCTCCGCCATCTTGCACGACCCACCTCAGTTCGCGCTCGCGGGTGAACTATATGGGCAGGATTTCTACGCGGAGCTTTTTCGCGTGCTCAAGCCTGGTGGTCGACTCTTCCACTACGTAGGCAGCCCGTCTACCCGCATGGGCCGCAATATGACACGGGGGGTGGCACGACGTTTGCAAGCTGTTGGATTTGAACGGATACGGCCTGTACCGCGCGCATTCGGCATATTAGCCCAGCGGCCACGCACGTAGCCATGCCCGTCTGCGTGCCGGGTGCGGTCTTGGGAGGGAGGAAACAAGATGTCGCGGATGCGTTCGTTGTGGCAAAGTTGGTGGTTACGCGGGTTGCTCTTCAGCGCGCTTATTGCTGCCATCATTGCCATCTTGGACCCATGGTTTGTCCCCGCAACCCCGCCCGCGCCGCCACCGCCGGGGGTGCTTACGGCCACGCCGAGCTCGACACCCTCCCTGACTCCCAGCCTTACGCCGACTCCATCGCCGACGCCAACGCCGACCCCCAGGTATTTGCCCGAATACGAAATCCAAGCGTCGTACAACGTGCTCACGCAGACGTTGGACGTGGTGCAAGATGTGCGCTACGTCAATTCGACGGGCTGGCCGCTGGAAGAGCTGGTCTTTGTCGCGGAGCCTCATTGGTATCGCGCATTATCGCTGGAGGGCATATGGCTGCCCAACGCCGATGCCGCGTGGCAGGCCTGGCCCGAGGTCCGGCTGAAAGATAACGTGTTGCGCGTGCGGCTTCCGACCCCCTTAGCGCCTCAAGCCGAGCAACGGTTGCGGTTTCGGTACCGTGTTCAGGTGCCCGCATTGCAGCCCGGCGTTTGGGACCGTCGCGCGCCGCGGCTATGGGGCTATACCGCGCGGCAGGTCATCCTCGCGGATTGGTACCTTTACCTCGCGGCTTATCATCCGGAGCAGGGCTGGCTGGTGCATCGCCCTTGGTATTTTGGCGAGCACCAGGTGTATCCCCAGGCCAATGTGCGCATCCAGCTGGATATTTTCAACCCGCCACCCGACTTGACCCTCGCGACCAACGCGACCGAGGTGCCGTGCGCCGACCCTCAACCCGAGCGTCGCTGTTACACCATGGCCGCGACGCGTGGGGTGGTTTTCTTTATGAGCCCCTATTTCGTCCGCCTCGAGCGCCGCTGGGAGGACGTACGCCTGGAGGGCTATTTCTTCCCTCTAGAAAGCGGCTATGGTGAGGACGTGTTGACGGCAGCTGCGGAGGCTCTCGCAACCTATAGCCGCTTGTTCGGCCCCTATCACCGAGATCGTTTGGTCATTGTACAAGGCGATTTGCCCGATGGGATGGAGTATGACGGCGCGCTGCTGCTGAGTTATGACTTTTTTGACTACTATAATCGTCAACCGTGGTCCATGCTCATTGCCATTACTGCCCATGAGGTTTCGCACCAATGGTGGTTCGCCCAAGTGGGCAATGATCAGGCCTTGCACCCTTGGATGGATGAGGCCATTGCAACTTATTCAGAATATCTGTACTACGAGCAGAATCATCCAGAAGGTGTGAATTGGTGGTGGACATATCGAGTTGACTATTATCAACCAGATGATGTTCTTGACCACACTTTGTACGAATATCGACGTTGGCTGCCTTATCGAAATACGATATACTTGCAAGGTGCGCATTTTTGGCATGACTTGCGGCAAGCACTGGGTGATGAGCGCTTTTTTGCCTTTTTGCGAGGGTACCGCCGCTTGTATCAACATCGTATTGCTACACCCATCGATTGGGTGTCGGTTTTGGCGCGCTTCGCGCGGCCAGAAGATTGGGAACCCGTCCTGGAGCAATATTTCCGCCATCCACCGCGACCGCGCGAGGCACCGGATACGGGCCAGAACACACCTGGGCCACCCTCGCGCGGCCCGGCGCGTTCTCGCTGAACCCGCGCGCGACCGAACAGCATAGCTGTGGCCTTGTTCGCGAGGCTCATCCAGCAGCCTCGCGCAGCTTTTGGTTTGGGGGGATGTGCGAATGCGTGGTTGGTTTGGTTCGTACGTAACCGATGAGGAAGCGCGGCTAGCCCGCCGTGCCCTGCCGCGGCTGCTCTTTGAAGGGCTGCTGCTCGGCGGTACGGGCTTGGGCGTATTCGCGCTGATCTTTGAGATCGCGGCCGACGCGTTCAGTGTAGCCGCGTATCAGACCCTGCTCGCGATCCACGGCGCGCACGGTTATCATCTTATCGCGATCGCGGCCTTTATTGTGCTCTCGGCCATGCTTTATTACGGTATTGTACCCGCCTATCAAGCGGGAAGTTATCTACGGCCGAGCGCAGGGGGCAGCGGCCCCTTGGTCGAATCCATCGCCCCTGCGCGCCTGCGCTGGCTCTCGTGGGTGGGCACCAGCCTGTTCTTCCTCGACGCGATCCTCACCATTATCATCAGCGCCATTTCCGCGGCCGATGTGCTCATGCTCGTGCTGCCCGAACTCGCAGCCTACCGCATCCTGCTGGCCGAAGCCTTCGCCCTCTTCATCATGGCCGTGCTGGTGCTGATGGGCCCGCGCCGCGCAGTGCCGTTGTTCCTCATCGGTGGCGGTGCTTTTACCATCTTCACCTTATTTGCCCTCGGCCTGACCGCCTTGGCCGCGGGCTTGCATCCCGAATGGGCCTTTTTGACCGACGGTATCATTCGCCGCTTGCGCACCGCGCGTGTGGTGGAACACGTGGTGCAGGCCGCGGGCCCGGTGACCGCCTTGAGCTTGGGCACCATCGCGTTTTTGTTTTTCCGTTCGATGTCCAGCGCGATGTTGGGCTTTTCGGGCTATGAGGTGATCCCTGCCAGTGGCAAGCACGCGGCCCGGCCCAAGTGGGTTGTGATTCGTACCGCGCTGACCCTGGCCGCGCTGTTCCTCATCGGCACAGGCATGATGCAGCTCTGGGCAGCCAAACGCTGGAATATCCCCGCGACGGAAGGCTACAGCACGTTGCTCATCGAATACGAAATTGTCGCAGTGCAGTGGATGGGCCGCGGCGTCGATCCCGAGGCCATTCAGGTGACTCCTGAAGACGTGGAAACCGCCCGGCGCTTGTATGAGGAAGAATACCTCGCGGCCGCGTTGCTGCCGTACGAAGGCCTCGCACCCGAGCGGATGGACAAAGAAACGTTCGTCCAGGAGACCGCGTACAACCTGGCCATGGCGCGAGCCATCAACGAGGCCTTGCGGGGGACGCCCGGCGCGGCCTTCCTCGTGGTCGCGGGCCTGCTCTTGGCCATTATCCTGCTCCTGGCCCAGGGCGGCGGCTACGTGGGTGGCGCGGCCGTCGCGGCCAATGCCGCGCGGCTCGGCCGACTGCCCGCGGTGTTCCTGGATGACCGGGTTGGCATTGTGGCCATTTGGGGCGTCGCCGCGGTCCTCATCCCCATTATTCGCCAAGTAACCGTGGTCGAAGCCTACTATGCGTTTGGCTTTGTGAGCGCGTTTGTGATCAGCAGCACCGCGGTCTACTTTGTACGAGACGACGTGCTGCAGGAGAAGGGGATTGACCCGCGCGGGCCTCGGGCCCGGGCGCTGCGCTTCGCAGGATTGCGTGGCATGATCGCGAGCTACACCATGCTCGTGATCCTGGTCATCATGAAATACCACGCCCTCCCTGCCATCCTGCTCGCGGGCGCGGCTTTGATCGCGTGGCAGTGGTACACGGCCAACGGTGGATGGCGTCGCCAGGACGCACGCACCTTGCTCGAGCGGGTTTTGTCTGCTCAAGGAAATTTAAGCCCCAGCTGCGGCCTGGAACGCGCCCTTGAGGACGCACGGCAACGCGGTATCGCACAAGCCCTCGAGGACCTCATCGAGCATGGTGCACTGCTCAAGTTCAATGTCGAGAACGACCGCTTCCGGCGTCTGATCGCGTACGAGTTCCGAGTCAACCCGCGCTATTTCCGCTTCCAAATCTGGCCTGAGGGCAGCAAGCCCAGTGGTTGGGCGCACGAAGACGAGGAGCACAGCGATGAGCCGAGCTTGCTTCTGCAAGAGGCGTATCAACGCGCGTACGAGCAAAAACCACTCCTCTTGAAACGAATTGAGTACTACTCCCACGCGGGCATCTTCGCGTTCATCCAAAATTATTGCATCAACTGGATCGATACAGCACGCGGCCGCCCCGCGGCCATTGTGCAGCAAGCTATGCTTAAAGTGTTGTTCCCTGGCACACCCTTCCCACAGATTTGGGAGGAGTTCCGCGCATATCAACATCGTTCCTATCCCGAGCCCATTTGGCAGTTCGGTCGCCAACGCTATCGCTGGGCTAAGGACCAGTGGCCGAACCTGAGCGATCGTATCACCACCGTGTGGACGTTGCAGGATTTTGGAAAGATGCCGCGGGATTTGGTGTTGGATGTGCCTGTGCGCACTCGCGACGGCACGCAGCGCACGGTGCACATTTACACCAATGTGGCCGCGTTGCCCGAGGACGCGCGTGACCCCTTCGTCCAGGCTGCTCACGCGGAGGTCCAGGCATAACGTGGCCTTAGATGATAGCGCGGTTTTCTGCGCTTTCTGGCGGGGAATGGGACGCGTAGCGACCCGCACGGAACGGGGAACTCTGGCTTAACGGCCTGCGATCAGGCCGAACAGGGTTCGGTTCTCGAACACGGGCACCGCGAACCCAAGGATGTTCGCGGCGGGCTGGCCGGTGGGTCGGACCGCGTAAAAGCCTTGGCTCGCGTCGCG
>JAADFA010000126.1 GCA_013153135.1 Chloroflexota bacterium | reverse complement strand
GCCTGCACCCCCTACCACAGGTTGGCCCCCTCTTTTTATCTCTCATCTACAAGATTTGCTTGCACCCGTTTATGTTAGACTTCTGTAAAAATTCCCCATCTGTGCTTGACGCGCGCGGCAGGCCGAGCCTACAATCAGGAAAGGATAGCATCTTGTTGCTTGGGACGTTGAGGTGGAGCGATGGAGTTCAAGGATTATTACAAGATTTTAGGCGTAGAGCCGGACGCATCTGCTGAAGAGATCAAACGTGCTTACCGGAAGCTCGCGCTGAAATATCACCCGGACCGCAATCCGGGCGACAAAGAGGCGGAAGAGAAGTTCAAGGAAATCAACGAAGCCTATCAAGTACTAAACGACCCAGAAAAGCGAAAGCGCTACGACCAAATGCGCCAGCAATATGAACAATGGCAGCGCATGGGCGGCGGTCCGGGCGGGTTCGATTGGAGCCGTTGGGCCCAAGGCGCGCCGGGTGGCGTACGGGTCGAGTTCCGAGATTTGGACGACCTGCTCGGCGGGGTTGGCGGTTTCTCGGATTTCTTCCGCACCCTCTTTGGCTTTGGGGGCGGCGATTGGCACGAAGCGCAGACCGCGGCCGGGCACCCTTGGGGCACGGTTGGGGCCCAAACTCGCGCGCGGCCGCGACCGCGGCGCATCGAACACCCCATCACCATTAGCCTACATGAGGCTTACCACGGCACCACGCGCCATATCCAGATCAACGGTCGGCGCCTGGAAGTCAAAATCCCACCGGGAGCGCGCACAGGCACCAAAGTGCGCTTACGCCGGGCCGTGCCCCTGGAAGATGGCACCTGGGCCGATTTGTACCTAGTCGTCCAGGTTGCACCCGACCCCCGCTTCGAACGCCAGGGGGACGACTTGTACACCGAGGTGCCCGTCGACCTGTATACCGCGGTCCTGGGCGGCGAGGTCAAAGTGCCCACGCTCACGGGCGAAGTCTATCTCAAAATTCCACCGGGTACCCAGTGCGGCCAGACCTTCCGCCTGCGGGGCCGCGGCATGCCCAAACTGCGCCGCCCCCAAGAGCACGGCGACCTGTACGTGCGGGCCAAAGTCCTGGTCCCCAAGAACCTCACCCCGCGGGAGCGGGAGCTCTTCGAAGAGCTGGCTCGGCTCCGCCAAGGCCAAACCGCGTAACCGTCCCTTATAGCCGGGCTGTGTGCCCGGCGGTTACGCTTTTTAAGGAGGATGTGCCATGCGCCGTACACGCGGGTTTCTCTTTTGGGTAGGTGCGTTTACGTTCAGTTTGTTGTTGAGCGCCTGTAGCGCGCTTTTGCCGTCGGGTTTGGCCGCCGCACCGGCGGAGGAGGCTACGGAAGCCTTGCCGACCTCATTGCCCACGGTCGCCGCGCCGACCCCCGCCCCAACCGTGGACCTCGGCGCGCCCTCGCTACATGACCTGGAGCGATTGCTACGGCAGGTCTATCAAGATGCCGCGCCAGGCGTGGTCTCCTTGCGCATTTACACCGCGCAGGATTTCGGCGATATGCCTTCAGGCCAAGGCTCCGGTTTCGTCTACGATAAAGAAGGGCACATTGTGACCAATTATCACGTCGTCGATCAGGCCGAGGATATTGAAGTCACCTTCCGCGATGGCACCAAGGCGTGGGCTGAAGTGGTTGGCACCGACCCCGGTGGAGATCTGGCCGTGATTAAGGTCGATGTGCCGCCCGAGAAGCTCCATCCCCTACCCTTGGGCGATTCGGAAGCCTTGCACGTTGGTGATATCGTCGTTGCCATTGGCAACCCCTTTGGATTGGAAAGCACCATGACGTGGGGCGTGGTTTCCGCTCTGGGCCGGAGCCTGACCTCCATGCAAGCTGCCCCCCAAACTGGCGGCTATTTCGCTATGGGCGACGTCATCCAGACCGACGCGGCCATCAACCCGGGTAACTCGGGCGGTCCCTTGCTCAACCTGCGCGGCGAGGTCATTGGCGTGAACCAATCCATCCGCTCTTCAAGCACGCTGGGGCAGCCCGTCAACGCGGGCATCGGCTTCGCGGTCTCCAGCGCGTTGGTGCGGCGGGTGGTCCCCGTCCTGATCGAGAAGGGTCATTTTGAATACGCGTACCTAGGTATTAGCGCTCAGGATGACCTGCCGCTCAGGGCCATCGAACGCCTTGGGCTGCCCAATCGGCCTGGCGTGTACGTGGTTGAGGTCGTGCCGGGTAGTCCTGCAGATAAGGCGGGTTTGCGCGGCGCGCTGCGTGGGGGCGAGCAGGTGAACCCCCACGAGATCCCGCCCGGGGGTGACCTAATTATCGGCATTGATGACCAGCCCGTGCGTCACTTCGGCGACCTCATCCGCTATCTCACGCTCAAAACCTCGCCAGGTGATACGGTTGTGCTCAAGGTGATTCGAGATGGAAAGACTTTAGAAATCCCTGTGACCTTGGGTACGCGGCCACAAGCGAACCCATGAACCGACGAGATGCCTTTGCCCTGATGTGGCTATTGGGCATGGTGGGCCTGGCGGTCGTGGGTCTGACCGGGTGCGGTTCGACGCCCACGGCCGCGAGGCCTACCGCGCGCCCCGCGACGTCGACAGCGACCGCGACGCCCTCGCCCACGCCGACGCCGACCCCGCGGCCCTTTGCCGCCCGAGTGAACGGTGACGTGATTTGGCTCGAGGAATGGCGCGCAGAAACCCAACGTGTACTCGCGGCAGCGGAAGACTTGGGGCTTCCCCTCGACGAGGCCGAAGCCCAGGCCCAGGCTTTGCGCGCGCTTGTGGAAGAAACCCTTTTGGCCCAGGCCGCGCGTGAAGAAGGCCTTGCTCCCACGGCCGATGAAGTCGAACAACGTTTGGCTGCCTTACGCGCAGGGTTCGACAACGACGCGGCGTGGGATGCCTATCTGGCTCAGCTGGGCTACGACGAAGCCAATTTGAAACGTGCCTTGGCCCGGGCCATGGCAGCCGCACGAATGCGCGCGGCCATTGCAGCCCAAGTACCAACGCGGGCCGAACAGGTCCGCGCGCGCCAAATTTTTGTGCGCACCCAAGAAGAAGCCGCGGCTGTGTTACAATATCTTCAGCAAGGTGTGGAATTTCACACCTTGGTGGCCCAATATCACCCGACCAGCCGCGGGGATTTGGGTTGGTTCCCCCGGGGGGTTTTGTTTGCTCCCCAAGTGGAGGAGGCCGCATTTAAGCTTGAGGTCGGCGAATATAGCCAACCCATCCCTGTGCCCGGGGGGTACGTGATCCTTTACGTTGAGGACCGGGCCGAGGACCGCCCGTTGGCGCCGTGGGCCCAGCGTACGTTGCAGAGGCAGGCCATCGCGTCCTTCCTGCAGTCCCGTTGGCAACAGGCCGACCTTCAGTGGGGCCCTGGCGTGCCGACCCTCACCCCCTAGTCACCCCCGCGGGAGGAGCGTTTCACCATGGCCCGTCGGTCTGCCAGTTCTTCCCAAAGTGCCGCGTTGTGGTTCTTCGGCGTCCTTTTCCTTTTGGGCACCTTGGTTACCATGGGGGGATGTGTTCTGTTGTATGTCAATCCGCATTTGCCGTTTAACCCCTTCCCGCCTCCTGAACTGCCGCCGCGATTGACCTTGCCCCCAACACCAACACCGTTGCCCATCGCCACCCTGCCCCCAACATGGACACCAACCGCGACCGCAACGGCCACGTTCACCCCTACCTTTACGCCCACGATGACTGTAACCCCGACGCCCCTGGCCTCGCCCACGCCTTCAGCCACTCCTACACCTTGGTGGCGATACGTGCTTCAGCCAGGCACGCCCTTTTATGTAAGCAGTTCCATGTTCCACCCCGAGGTCGGTTGCCAGTGGCTCGGTGTCGCGGGGCAGATTTTCGACGCCCAAGGTACACCGCTCGGCCCCAACGCGGGGGTGTATGTCCTGGTCCGAGGCCAGTTGGCCGGAGAGCCCATCGAGGCGTTGGGCATTCCGGGTTTGGCACCGTGGTATGGCCCTGGTGGATATGAAATCCAGCTCGCGGAGAAGCCCATTGCGTCCGGGGGCACGTTATATATCCAATTAGTTGACGGAAATGGCCGCCCCCTCTCAAAAGCGTATTATTTCAACACGCAAGACGACTGTAACGCGAACATTGTGCTGATCAACTTTGTAGAAGAAACGCCCTAAGAACCTCGACCTGGGAGGGAGCCCTATGTTGGACCTCAACCTCATCCGCCGCGAGCCCGAGAAAGTGAAAGAAGGATTGCGCAAACGCGGCGAGGACCCCGCCATAGTGGACGAGATCCTCGCCCTGGACCAACGCCGTCGGGCCTTGATTCAGCAGGTGGAACAACTGCGTGCTGAGCGTAACCGAGTCTCTAAGCAAATCCCGCGGATCTCAGACCCGGCCGAACGAGAGGCTAAAATCCAGGCCATGCGGGAGCTGGGCGAGCGGCTCAAGGTTTTGGAGCAAGAGCTGCGCCAGGTCGAGGACCAGCTCCAGGAGCGCCTCGCATGGATGCCTAATCTACCCGCGGACGACGTTCCGGTGGGCAAGGACGAGTCGGACAACGTCGTCCTCCGTCAGGTTGGCGAGATCCCCACGTTCGATTTCCAGCCCCTGCCTCATTGGGATTTAGGCCCGAAGCTGGGCATCATCGACTTCGAGCGTGGGGTCAAGCTCAGCGGAACCCGGTTCTACGTACTGCGCGGCGCGGGCGCGCGGTTGCAGCGCGCGCTCATCCAGTGGATGCTGGATTTGCATATTCGTCAGGGCTACCTGGAGCACTATCCGCCCTTCATGGTGCGGGAGCGGGTGGTGTTTGCGTCGGGTCAGTTGCCCAAGTTCCGTGACAACCTCTATCACGACGCGGAGGAGGACTTCTGGTGGGTCCCGACGGCTGAAGTGCCCCTAACCGGCCTGCATATGGACGAGATCTTGTCTGAAGAGCAGCTGCCGCTGTACTACACCGCGTACACGCCCTGCTTCCGGCGGGAAAAGATGAGCGCGGGCAAGGACGTGCGGGGCATGAAGCGCGGTCACCAGTTCGACAAGGTCGAACTCTACAAATACACCACGCCCGAGACCTCGGACGAGGAGCTCGAAAAGATGCTGGCCGACGTGGAAGAGACCGTGCGCTTGTTGGGTCTGACGTATCGCGTGGTGCTCCTCAGCACGGGCGATCTCGGGTTCGCGGCGCGCAAGACGTACGACATCGAGGTTTGGGCTCCGGGCGTGGGCGAGTGGCTCGAGGTCTCTTCCATTTCCAACGTGGGCGACTTCCAAGCTCGCCGCGCGAACATCCGCTACCGACCCAAGACGGGTGGGCGCCCGCGCTACGTGCATACCCTTAACGGCTCAGGCCTGGGCCTGCCGCGCACCATGATCGCCATCCTCGAGACGTACCAACAACCTGACGGGAGCGTGGTTGTGCCCGAGGTCTTGCGTCCTTACATGGGCGGGCTTGAGGTCATTCGAGGCGAAGAAGCCTGAGCACTTGAGCGTGAAGGACGTTCTAACGCCCGGCCCGCGCGGCCGGGCGTTTTCGCATGAGTGCAGGCAAATCCTGTCGAAGAAGCCCATGCCACCGACGGCCCGCCCCGCGGGCGGCTTGACCCGCAGACGGCTGAAGCCGCCCGCTATCCTCGCCGCCGCGCGTTGGGCTGAACTACCCGCGTGCAATTTTATGCAAACTAGCTGCAGGCTTCAGCCTGCGGCGGTGCTCCCCCGCGCTACGTGACATTTCTACAACATTCGCGTGCCCCCTTTCGCGTTCAGGGGTTGGCTCTGCAGGGGCCTGGGGTATAATGCCGGGCCGGATATCGTCCAGGTGGACGTTTGGAAGCAAAGGAGCCAACCATGAGTCGAGCGCGTTTCTTCATCATCCTTGGAGTCCTTGGATTGGTGGCCCTGGGATGGGGATGTCAACGGGCGACGACACCCACGGCCTCATCCTCATCGTCTTTGCCCGAACCGACCCCTTCGCTCCCCGCGGCCGCTACACCCACCGCGCGCCCCCAGGCCACGCCCGCGCATACGGCGCGCTGTCCGGGCCAGGGCGTGGAGCAGGTGATTTTCGTGGCCGAACCCAACGCCGAGGCCGCAATTCAACACCTGCGCAATCAGAACTATCACGTGTATGCGTACAGCCTAGCCGACCCCACCTTGTATCGCCAGGTGGCCGACGACCCCACCTTGAAGGCGGTTACCTTTTACGGCTCAAATCGTGAGCTAACCCTCAACCCCGCGGGGCCGCGCTTCGCGGACGGCCGCTTGAACCCCTTTGCCGACCCCCGCGCCCGGGAAGCGTTGAATTGGCTCATTGACCGGGACTACATTGTGCAGGAAATCCTGGGTGGCCTGGGCACGCCCAAATATACCCCCCTCAACCGCGCGTTCCCCGACTACGCGCGCTACCTCGACCTTATCCGTCCCTTAGAAGTGCGCTACCGCTATAACCCTGACCGCGCGCGGGCTGCGCTGGATCAGGTCATGACCGAACTGGGCGCGGTTAAGCGCGATGGACGTTGGTATGATGGCGAAAAGCCCGTAACCCTGCGCTTCGTGATTCGTACCGAGGACGAGCGCAAGGCCATCGGCGATTATGTCGCGCGGCAATTGGAGAACGTCGGCTTTGCGGTTGAGCGCCTGTACAAGACCGCGCGCGAAGCCTTTGCCTTGGTAGGCGGCGACCCGAACGAAGGCGCATGGCACATCTACACCGCGGGGCACATCAACACCAGCATCGTGCGGGACCAGGGGTTTGTGTTCCAGCTGTATTACACCCCGCGTGGGCGTCCCTTCC
This sequence comes from Chloroflexota bacterium, assembly GCA_013153135.1. Lineage (GTDB taxonomy): Bacteria > Chloroflexota > Anaerolineae > Anaerolineales > DRMV01 > JAADEN01. The sequence goes on along the minus strand of JAADFA010000126.1, from coordinate 1,772 downwards.
CCTTATGGCAGGCCTATCGCCCGGATGAGGACTTCGCAGAGGTGGCCTACCGCCTCGCGGAGCAGGATTTCACCACCCTGGAGGAACGTCGCGAACTCTTCGCCCAGGCTCTCGAAGCCGCGATGCGCGATTCGGCCCGAGTGTGGCTGGTGGATAAGACATCTTTTAGCCCCTTGCGGGCTGAGGTCGACGTGGTCGCGGACCTCGCAGGGGGAATCGCGGGTTCGCGCTTTTGGCCGTACACGTTGCGCGTGTTGCCCGATACGCGCAAGGATGCGGTGGTGATCGCCCAGCCGAGTTTGCTCAATGGCCCCTGGAACCCCTTGGCAGGGTCGAGCCAAATTTACGACCTTATGCCCATCCGCGGCACCGTGGAGTGGGCCGTGCTTCTCGACCCGTACACCGGCTTGGGACGGCCGCAACGCCTCGCGCGGGCTACCGTCACCGTACAGAAAGACGTGCCACTGCGCGCGTCCAGCGCGTGGGTCACGGTCGAGAAGGCGGAACGCATCCCCGTCCCCGGCGACGCGTGGGCCGGTTGGGACCCGGTCGCGCAACGGTTTATCCTCGCGTCCGAGCGCTTTCCCGAGGGTGCAGAGGCCCGGGCGCGCATCGTGGTTGAATATCCGCCCGACCTGTGGCAATGGCGCTGGCATGATGGCTCGCCTCTAGCCCCCGCGGATTTCGTCATGGCTCTTATCGTGCAGATGGACGTAGGGCATCCTGAGAGCCCCTTCTTTGATAAGGGCCTACAGCCGCGCGCGGAGAGCTTCCTCGCTACCTTTAAGGGCGTGCGCATCCGCTCTTGGGACCCGTTGGTAATCGAAACCTACACCGACTCCACAGCCCTGGATGCGGAGACCCTGGTCACCTTTGACGGCACCTGGTTCCCTACGTTCCGCCTTGGCCCCGCGCCGTGGCATATGCTGGCCTTGGGGCTGCGAGCTCGGGCCACGGGCCAAGCTGCATTCTCGCGCACCCAGGCGGACAAGGACGGCGTAGAGTGGCTCAACTACATCGACGGGCCGAGTCTGGCTATCTTGCAAGAACAACTGGATGCGGCCGAAGCCGAGGCCTACGTTCCCTATGCCGCGCTGCGGCCCTTCTTGCGCACAAGGGACGTGCTTGCGCGTTGGGAGAATTACCGGCGTTGGGTTGAACGCTTTGGCCACTTTTGGATCGGCATGGGGCCCTACCGCCTGGAGCAAGTGCACGGCTTGCAGGATGGCATAGTTCTGGGATGCAATCCAGATTATCGCGATCCGGTGGATAAATGGGCGCATTTGCGCGCATCGCCACTGCCCCAAGCCCGGCTGCTAGGCCCTAAGTCCGGCGCGTTCCAGATCATCCTAACCCGGGACGACGGTACGGCCTACCCGCGTGAGGACGTGGACTCGGTGCGGTTCTTCTTTTGGCAAGAAGGCCGCTTGCTTGCCCAGGGCGAGGCCGAGCCTTTGCCCGACCCCGCGCAAACTGTGTATCGCGTGCCCATCCCCGACGCGGTGCAGGATGTAAATGGCGCGGTAACAGTGGAGGTCGCGGTGCTCTCACGGCGGGTGAGCATGCCCGTGTTGATCTCTCAAACCTTTGTTCCCGCGCGCTGAGGGAACGCGGCTATGCCCACCGGCGGCTCGACTTCGGGCCGCCGGCTTGTTTTTATTTTGATTTTCGCTAACGCCATTCGCGCAAAAACCGTGATTTTCGCAAGGGGATATTTTCCGAAACCCGGCCTCGAAGGCTGGTATAATGGGCCCCGTGCGGACCGCATTGCC
>JAADFA010000041.1 GCA_013153135.1 Chloroflexota bacterium | reverse complement strand
CCCGCCGCGGCCGCGTCCTTCGCGGCCGCAACCAAGGGATGGGGCTCCGGCGCGCATCGATCAGCCAAGGCTTCTAGCGCGGTGTTGAACGCTTCCGCCGCCCACACCAGCCCTACCGCGACCATGAGCAACCCCGCCTGCGTACCCCGCACCTGCAGCACCCACGCCGCGACAGCCACCACCCCCGTGGCCACCGCGTGCCAACGCGCGTTCCCCTGGGTGCGTAGCATGTACACCACTCCCCGGCCCGCAAAACGGAACGCTCGTGTCAATCGGCCCAACTCGCGCACTACGGCTTGCGATAGACCAACCCCAGCCATTCGCCCTCCTGCCAACGATGTACCTCTTCCAGCCCCGCAGCCCGCGCGGCTTGGGCGACCTGATCCCCCTGCTCGATCAATATCCCGCTCAGCGCGAGATAACCGCCCGGAGCTACGTGGCTAGCCAAACCTTGATCAAATAGGTCTAATAATACTGGGGCTAAAATATTCGCGAAAACGAGATCGCCCTGCTGAAAGGGCGCTCGTTCAAGCGCGTCCAATGAACCCACAAGTAACGTTAGCCGATCTGCCACCTGATTGCGCCGCGCGTTTTCTTGCGCCACGCGGATGGCCAACTCGTCAACATCCACGCCCACGGCTCGCGACGCGCCCATCTTCAACGCGGCGATAGCCAAAATGCCCGAACCCGTCCCAATATCGAGCACGCGCGGCGCCAGGGCCGCGTAGCGTTCGGCCGCGCGCAACGCGAGCCGGGTGCTGGGATGCATCCCTGTGCCAAACGCCATGCCCGGCTCCAAGATCACGGCCACTCGATCGGGATACGGATTCTCAAGCCAGGCGGGCACAATCACCAAACGCTCACCAATGGGGATGGGCTGGTACGCTCGCTTCCACGCCTCAGCCCAATCCTCGGGCTCTAAGACGCGAAACCGCGCTTCAGGAAACGGACGAATCGCTCGCAAATACGCCAAAGCTTCCGCAACACGCCGCTGAACATCTTCGGCCTGGGTCGGCGAGGCCAAGGGAATGTACGCGCGTACCGTGACCGGGCCCAGGTCGACCAAGCGCTCTCGTGCGTCCGCGCGCAGTTGTGTATACTCATATGCCAACGGTTGGGGTGTAAACCGAGCTAAAACCTCACTTACCGCCTCGGTGACCTCATCATCGTCTAAGGTCAGGGCGACTTCGAGCCAGTGATCCGTCATAAAGCACCTCCGGTGGGGTTCATTTTAACCACCTGAGGGGCTAGAATAAACCTCCAGGTGGCAGGAAATGCCTCAGGTTGAGATTGTGGTTCACGGCTCATTGAGGGACTTCCTTCCGCCGCGTCACCGCCGCGGCGGCCGCGTGCAGCTCGCCTACCCCGGGCGCGTGTCTGTCAAACACCTTATCGAAAGCCTGGGCATTCCGCATCCCGAGATCGCGCGTATTGTATGTGCGGGTCAGCTCGTGGAGAGGGACGAATTGGCTCGCGCGGGGTGCACGTACGAGGTCTATCCGCATCGCGAGGGCGAAGCTTGGCCCTTTGAGCACGCGCCCCGATTTGTGCTGGACGGGCATCTGGGGCGCCTGGCTTCTTACCTGCGCCTGCTGGGCTACGATACGCTCTATCATCCGGCATGGGATGACCCCACCCTCGCGCGTTTCGCGGCGCAAGGCCGCGTGCTGCTCACTCGCGACCAAGGGCTGCTCAAACGCAAAACCGTGCGCTATGGCTACTGGGTACGCGCGACCGAGCCTGACGTGCAGCTCGCCGAGGTAGCCCAACGGTATACCCTGGCTCGCTGGGCCCAGCCGTTCACGCGATGCCCACGTTGCAATACAAAAGTGCATCGCGTTCCAATAGATGCCCTGGCTGACCGCGTGCCCGCGGACGTCCGCAGCCGCCAGACGTACGTCCATCTTTGCCCCAGCTGTGGCCGCGTTTACTGGGAGGGAAGCCATGTCGAGCGCATTCGCGCGCGATTCGCCAGGGCAGGGCTTCTGCTCGAACCCAACCGCGGATCAACCCCCATGCCGAGGACCACTAAGAGGTTCCGCGCGCCAGCGACCGGCCATAGCACGAGCCAAAAGCCAGGCGAGCCCACTCAGGACCACGACGGCGAGCGCGTCAATCCACGCAGCAGCCCGAACGTCGGCGACCAACCAGCCCAAGACCGCACCCCAGGCCAACGCGCGCATGAGGTGCGCGGCCGCGTCCGTGGCCCAAACCTTGGCCCGCGTGGCTAACCACTCTAATACCCAGACCAACCATCCGACCCCTAACCAGCCCATCCCCGGTGCCCAAGGCAAGGCCAACGCGGTGCTCAAGCTGAGGGCAAGGCCACGCGCGAACCAGGGTAATGCCCTCCATCTGCGCTCTGCCACGTCAAAAAGCAACCACGCGAGGCCCAGCCAACCCAATACGGCTAACCCGCGCGCCCAAGTCCACGCATCCGCGCGCAGCCACCCCGGCAGCGAAGCCACGAGCACCAATCCCAAGGCAACTAGACTCATTTGCCGCTGCCAGCGCGCACGCAACGCATCCGCGCCATAACCAAAAAGAAAAGCGCGCACCATGAGCGGGCGCTGAAGCATCGCCCAAAAGGCGGGATAAGCGATGCGCTCCGTCGGTTGATCGGTGAAATACCCATCATCCACGAACAGCAGCCGGGCCACATGCCGGGCTGCGGCAGGGTCCTCGGCATGGATGGCCTGGAGCGTTTCCCATACGTAAGTCCAACGCCCTTGCTGAGCCGCGCCGCGCAAATCTCGTGCCTGTTCAAGTCGACTTTGGCGGTATCGACGGTCGTCCTGAATAATTGACCACAGCAGTGCGATAAAGGGCCGCGCGGCCGCGGGATCCTGCGCTTGCAGCGTGCGCAACCAACGCAAGGCTTTGGGCCAATCCTCCGCGTCGATGGCCTGTTGCAAGCGGGCTTGTACCTCCTCGAGATCTTCGGGCATGACACGCCTCCTGGATGGGTGGGCTGGATTTAGTTTACTCGGGACTGGTACAATTGCCCTAGCACTTGAGCGAGGGAACCATGACACGAGAACAACGTGCGCGCCTTTGGGCGATATGGGCTCAGGATGCGCTATGGCTTGGCCTCCTGTTGGGGTTGGGCTGGCATTTTTTCGCGCCGTTGCCTCATGTACACGATCTCAAGCTCTGGGACGAAAGTGCATATCTGCTACGCGGGCTGCGACTGGCCCCTTTCCGTCTGCTATCCGGGTATGGGCCTTTGTATTCCCTCGCGTACTGGTTTTTGCACGCGTGGGTTCCGGACCCTATTGACTTATATTATCGCATGTACCAATGGACAGGTGTGCTGTTGCCCCTGAGCTTATATTGGGCATGGCGCCGGGCAGGCGTGTTGCCCTTTTGGGCCGGGCCTTACGCGACCGTGGTGCTCGTCATGCGTGGGAATGCGGTCGTCTGGCCCCGGGTTTCGCACGCGATGCTCATCACGCTGTTGGGCCTATGGGGCTGGATTTGGGGACGTGCGTGGCCACGTGCAAGTGTACAGTACGGGGCTTATGCGCTCAGTTTCTGGCTCGCGGCCTACATTCGGCCAGAAATGCTCGCGGCCGCGTTGGGCTTCGCGGTGCTGGCCGGTATTGGCGCTTGGCGTGAATACCACGCGGCGCAGCACAGCACGTCCGCCGCCCCATGGCGTGCCTGGGTACTTCTGGCTGCCGTGGGGCTGGCTCCCTGGCTTGCGTGGGGGCCGCCCATCCAGCCCAGCCGCAGCTGGGATGCCTTCAGCCAACACTTCGCGGTGCGGAGGCAGCTCTTGGGCGACGAAGTGCAAGATCCTTGGCGCGGGGCGCCCGAGGTCATCCGACGCTACTTCGGCCCTGATGTGCGCTCCATCCCCCAAGCCTTGCGCGCGAATCCGTATGCCGTGCTCGAACACGTTCAAGCAAACTTGCGTGAAGTTGTAGGTCGCATTCGGCGCCGCCTTATCCCGCGCGCGTTGCCCATGCGCGTGGCAGGACTGCCGATGCGGGTCATATTGTGGGGCGGACTGTGGGGCTTGGGTATAGGAGTGTGGATAGGACGATGGCGTCAACGACGTGTGCGCGCGTGCGCGCGACGTTTGCTCCTGGTCGAAGGCCCCGCGCCCATAACCGCGCTGGCCATGCAGCTGGGTAACGCGGGCATAATCTTCCCACATGATCATTACCTGTGGCCTGCGCTCGTGCTCGTGTGGCTCCTGATGGGGCTTGTGTTCGCGCCCCGAAGCCATGACCTACCATCCGGACTTCGTTGGCGAGCGAGTTGGGTCGGCCTCGTCCTCAGTGGGGTACTCGCGTGGGGCCTCTATCGCGGGATTATTGATCGGGATATTCATGCCTGGCTCCACGAGCCTGAAGCAGGTTTTCGCGTACGGGAGGTCGCGCAATGGATGCGCACCCTCCCCTGGCCAGAGGACCGTCCCATCCGCTTGCTTCTGACCGCAGGCGCGTGGGAAGTCTACTTCGGTCCGAACTTCCAGGCCGTACCCGACCGGTTGCCACCGGGGACCGATTTGCTAACGTATATCCAGGAGCAAGGGGTTGACGCCATACTCTTCGCTGCGCCACCCGATGGCGACTTCTTTTGCCGTGGGCAGGAGGATATCTGTCGAGCGTTGCTAGCACATCCTACAACCTACGGCTTCCAACGCGTAGAAGCCCCCTCGCATTTAGGCGTTATCCTCCTAGTTCGGCCCGAGGTATGGTCCATAGATAGCACGCCACCCGCGCCGTGACGTTGACGGGTAGTTGGCAACCGCGGATAAACACGGATGAACGCGGATGGTTAGTGGTTTGAAGTTGGTAGTTGGAAGTTTGAGGTTGGTAGTTGGCTTGTCTGCCGACTGTCGACTCCCGACTAACGACTGGTTGGCAGATAAGCCAACGACTAATCTCTAACCTGCAACTTCCAGCTATCTTCTCCCCGATTTTTGCATTTTGCCTTCCAGGAGGTCAAACGTCATGGAAGTTGACAAGATAAAAGCCTACGTCCGTTCGTTTTACGATCCGAGCGATGAGGTGCATGGTTGGCCGCATGTTGAGCGTGTGCTACGTTGGGCTTTAGCCCTCGCGGAAGCAGAGGGTGCGGACCCGGACATTGTTCAGGCCGCGGTATTGTTCCATGACTTGCCCGCGCGCGGCAAGGCTACGACGGCCCGAGACGCACACCATTACGCGGCCGCGGAACATGCGCGCACGTGGCTCTTAGAGCACGGTTGGCCCCCTGAACGCGCGGCAGCGGTCGCAGAGGCCATCCTGAGCCACCGCTTTCGTGAAGCCAAGGCCCCGCATACACGGGAAGCGCAGGTTGTTCACGACGCGGATAAGCTCGACGCGATCGGCGCGATAGGCGCAGCCCGGGCCATTGGTTACGCAGTTCAACACGGGCAGCCGTTTTATGCTCGGCCTAGGGAGCGGTTTGAAAGCTCAGGCCAGCGTATGGCCGATGAACCGCACAGCGCGTATCACGAGTACCGCTTCAAGCTGCGCCATCTGCCTGAACGTATGACCACCCCTACCGCACGGGCCTGGGCGCGTGTCCTTGCGGAACGCACTACAGGGTTCTTCCGCAACCTGCGTGATGAAGCGGAGCTCGGTCCTTCCTCACCCGAGTTGAATGAGCCTGCCCCCGAAGCTCGCGTTGGCCCGCTTCTCCTCGCTCGCGGATGGACTCTCGCTGTGGCCGAATCGTGCACCGCGGGGCTGCTGGGCTACCGCGTGACGCGCATCCCCGGCTCATCGGCCTATTTTGTTGGGGGTGTGATTGCCTATGCGAACGAGGTCAAAATCCATGTCCTTGGCGTGCCTGAAAGCATCCTTATGGCGCACGGCGCGGTCAGCGAGCCTACCGTGCGTTACATGGCTCAAGGTGTGCGGCAAGTCACCGGCGCGGATGTGGCCTTGAGCATTAGCGGCATCGCCGGGCCTGGGGGCGGTACACCGCTCAAACCAGTCGGCACGGTATGGTTCGGCCTCGCGACGCCCACGGGCGTGGCTGCGCGACGGGTGCACTTTCCCTACGACCGCGAGGGGAATCGGCAAGCCGCGGCGACGTTCGCGCTGCGCTGGCTGGTTGAAACGCTCCAGCAGGACTAATAGCCCTGAGGTCTAGAGCGATACGATTCGATATGGACGCGGCTACTTACTTCGACATCCCATTGGATATAGGCGGCTTGGTACGCGTATACCCTGCCTCCCATCCTGAGGCCGCGGTACTGATCTTCCTTCACGGCTGGACAGGCGACGAAACCGCGCTCCAACCCTTCGACCTCGGGTTCGGCGATACATGGCGCGCGTTTTTCCGCGCGCCCTTCTCTGTGCCTGAAGGGCTGGCCCCCTTGGGACGAAGAGGGTTCAGTTGGGTGCCAGCCGACCGGGTACGCGGCAGCCGCGTGGAGGACTACCGCGCGGCTATTCAAACTCTGGAACACGGCTTGCAACGCCTTCGCGCTCGGTTTCCACGTACGCGCTGGTCCCAAGGCCATTGGGTCGGGTTTAGCCAGGGTGCCGCGACCGCCGCCGTGTTTGGGCTGCAATACCCACAATATATAGCGAGCTACACGGGCTTTGTCGGCTATTTACCACGCGGCGCCGAGGCCTTGGTCAGAAGGAAGCCCTGGCGTGGCAAAGCGGCCTTTCTCGCGCATGGGCGTCAGGACCCTCTTATCCCGCCCGCGCGGGGGGAAGCAATGGCTGAGATGATGCGCGCGGCTGGCGCCCATGTCACCCACTGCTGGGGTGACGCGGGGCATAAGGTCACGGCTGGGTGCCTCGCCCAATGGCGCACGTGGCTGCGCGAGCGTCTCGAATCCAACGCGGAACCGTAGAGACCACCACGCGACAAGATGGGCAAGGCCTTTAAAAGGCTGAACGGCCCCGAAGGGCCGTCCAGCACTCCCGTGATGGGGCACAAAGGGGGGTGATGCGAGGGCGCAAAGGGATTACGGGCTCCAGCGCCGACCGCGGCGTTGGTTGTGCATTTCACCCTGGCCCATGGGCGTGGGCAGTGCGTCCGCGCTCGGCTGGGTCTGATGCTGATGCTGGGCCTGAGACATACCTTGCTCCAGCAAGCGCGCGGCCTGCTCCTCGGTAATCACGCCATCGGCCAGGGCTTGTTCCACGGCGGTCGCGCGCACCTCATCCATCAAGGCTTGCACTTCCTCCGCCGACAAGCCCATGGAGAGCGCGATGCTCAGCAGGCTCTCACCCGCCTCCAACCGGGCGGTCAACTCATCCAAGCTCAAGCCCAAGGCCTCCGCCCACGCGGCTTGCACATAGGTGCTCAAAATCCCGTCGCCCGCGGTCTCGCCTTGGGCTTGGAACCCTTGGCCCTGTCCAGCCGCGCCCTGAGCCCGCGGCCCAACTTCCAGGAGGTGCGCGGCCTGGTCCTCGGTGATCACACCATCGGCCAAGGCCTGCTCTACTGCGGCTGCGCGCACCTCAGACATGAGAGCCCACAGTTCATCCGTCGTATACCCTAAGGAGCGGGCAATGTCGCCGATGGTCTCACCCGCGTCCAAGCGGGCGGCCAGCTCTTCGGGGCTGAGGCCCAAGACCTCGGCCCAAGCTTGTTGCACATACGTTTGCAGCACACCCTCTTCACCCGCGTCCAAAGCCGTGGTGTTAAGCAAGCCTTGCTCAATCAAGTTCTCAGCCAGAGCCCACAAATCGTCACTGGTGTAGCCCAAGGACGCGGCAATATCTTGCAGCGATTCGCCAGACTCCAGCCGGCTCACGATCTCATCAAGCGGTACGCCCAGCGCCTCGGCCACGGCCGCGACCAGGTCCTGGTCCACATTCGCCCACAGCGCGTCGGCCGTGCGGCCGTATCGATGCGCCTGACCGGGCACATCCGTCGCGGGAACCGCGGTCGCGATGGCCTCACTCAGCGCGGTCATATCCGCGCCTTCGCATGCGGCCAGGCTCAAAGCGGCCACTAAGATCAACAGCCAGCTGAAAACCCGTCGAGCGTTCATCAAGCACCTCCTATGGCCAGGTTGGGGATGACTTGCCGTTGTCCGTTGTCCATCCCTGGATAACGCACGACGGGCCAAAGGTATTTCACTTGCGCGTGCCGAGATTTGGGCTTGAACGCGCGGTGGCCGGACCGCGAAGGGCCCGGCCACCTGGGGCGAGGAGCGCGCGGAGGGTTTTCATGGTTGGCACCGGGGGTTAATCGGCAGGCAGCCAACCTCCGCGCCGTAGGACACCGCGGGGCCCCGGCTGCCCCGAGGCCCCGCGGATGCCATCATCGGTTTAGTAGATGTCGTTCATGGTGTTGTAGACGTTGAACTTACCCGTGGCGGTGGGCAGGTCGGGGATGCGGGCGATCTCTTCCAGAGTCTCCGCATCGTAGACCACGACCTCACCCTGCTGGCCTTGCGGCGCGTCCAGCTTACCCCAGACGCTCACCCAGACCTCGGTGCCGTCCTTGTTGAACTCGAAGTGCACCGCACGGCCGTAGTCCGCGACCTCCCAGCACTTCTCGATCTCGAGGGTGTCCTTGTTGATCACGCACACGCTGCGTTGCATCTTCTCGTCGTTGGTGATGGGGAAGTCGACCCACAGATACTTGCTCTTGGGGTGGGTCT
>JAADFA010000089.1 GCA_013153135.1 Chloroflexota bacterium | reverse complement strand
TATAATAGAGGCGCCTTCCCCGGTAGCTCAACTGGCAGAGCGGGCGGCTGTTAACCGCTAGGTTGCAGGTTCGAATCCTGCCCGGGGAGCAGGGGCCCACAGATGTTGTGTGGGCCCTTTTTTGTTTTAGCGGTTCTTCAACTTCGCGGAGGCCGGGATGCGCAAGCGGGGTTGGCTCTGGTGGGGTTTACTGTTCGTCCTAGCCGGAATGATGCTCCCGCGGACAGGGGGGTTCTTTTGGGATGATTGGACACCCCTTTTGGTGTATCACTTGCCCCAGCCAACTCTCGCAACCTACGTTGCTGCGTTCCAGCATAACCGCCCAGGGAGCGGTGTGCTCTTCGGGCTGCTGCTTCCGATATTGGGCACAGCCTCATATCGCTGGAATCTGGTTTCTATGGGCCTTCACGTCGCCACTGTTGCCGCGCTTATGGCATGGTTGCGCGCCCTTTGGCCGCGTCGCCCCAGCCTCCATGCGACCGCCGCGTTGCTGTTCCTCGTCTATCCCGCGTTTACTGAACACGCGATCCAAATCGCGTTTACACCTCACTGGGCATCTTATGCCTTATATCTGCTCTCCTGGTGGGCGAGTGTCCGTGGGTGGCGTTCATCGCGATTCGGCTGGTGGGGCCTCAGCGCCGTTAGTCTTAGCCTTTCGGTCGCCTTGGTGGAATATTTCTTGCCCCTCGAGCTGGTACGCGCGCTGTGGTTTTGGGCGTTGATCCGATCCGAACCTCAAAGAACGCGACGCTTGCGTTGGCTCGTTCCCCTGTGGCTCGCTTTGGTTGTGGGGCTTGTTGTCTACGTGCACGGGTACTCACGTCCCTTTCACCCAGATGGCACATCTCCATGGGTGCGGGATCCGTTGCATAGTGCAGGCAAAGCCATTTACAGCCTCCTTTATCCAGTTCTCGTGGCATGGGCGCAAGCCTGGCCTCAACCCGAAACATGGTTGCACCTGCGACACCTGCAGCGCGCATTGCTACTCGCCGGACAAAGCGCCATCCTCGCGAGCTATGCGTGGTGGCACTACATCAAGACCACGCCCCAGGGGTTATCCTCCGATGTACCTCCAGGTCTCTCGCTCCGATGGCTGCCTGCGGTCGCGCTACTGGGCATCGGGGTAGGCCTCGCGCCCTTCCTCGCGGTGGGTCGCTTTGTCGGCTTCGGCCTCTATACCGGCCGCTACACCCTACCCACGCTATGGGCAGCAGCAAGTCTGTGGGCCTGGTTCATCGTTCGCGTCGTGCGTCCACGGCCGCGCCTCGCGGTCCTGACAGCTCTCATCGCCAGCGCAGGGTTCATTCAAGGCCAGGCATTGACCTCGTTTGAGGATTCGTGGGCGCGCCAACAAACCATCTACGCCCAATTGCGCTGGCGTCTGCCCTCAGTCCCTCCAGGGACAGCTTGGCTGGTTGACGGCGCCCTGGCCCCTTATGTCGCGGAGTATGTCGTCGGCGAGGTACTCAACATCCTCTACGCAGACCAAATTCCTGCTAATACCACCCTAGCCTATTGGGCCTTCGACATGCGCCAACATCCGCCCGGGCAACAATTTTGGCAGGTTACGTATAAAATATGGAAGTTCCAAGGCGAGCGTGCTCTACCCGTGGCTTATAAAGCCGTCGCCCGGGGAGGATGTGTATGGGTGTTGGACGCGCGGCATGCCAATGAAAACCCCTACCTAAGCCCTCAACAGCGGGCTTGGGCTCAACACGCGACCATCCCTTTGGTTGAGTCCGCGCCGAGTCCGTGGCCTGATTTTGTTAAGGTTACCCCTATCCAATGGTGCGCGTACTACCAACGCGCGGAGCTCGCGCGGCAACGTGGGGAATGGGAGCGCATCTTGACCTTGTGGCGCGAGGTGCAACGTTACGACCTGCGCCCGACGTTGCCCTTTGAGTACGGGCCCTTCATCGAAGCTTTCGCGCAGCAAGGGGAGTGGGACCAGGCCGCTTGGCTCACGCGCCACGCGTGGCACGCGGCATCCGAAGGCGATGAAGACGAAACACGCTTTGCAATGTGTCGCCTATGGCAACGTATCCTATCTGAGCATAAGCATCCGGCGCCTGCTGCCCAAGCGTATGAGGAGATCGATACGGTGCTTCACTGTAGTGGTATGCAGGAGTCACCATGATCGTGTTGGTCGTGTTGGCCTTATCTGGCTGGCTAGTCGCGTTGTGGCCCCATCGGAACCGCTGGCGGTGGTCCGATGGTCTCACGGCCGCGGCCGTGCTGCTCTATTCCTTGACCGCCTGGCTCGTGCCGCGCGTGTTGGCGTGGGCCTACACTTCACCCGCTGCATGGCCCGACCGTATCATGCCCAGCCGTCATATCTTGCCCTGGGACCATTATCGGGCGCGCATCCAGACCATGCTCGCCTTTGGGGCTGCTGGGCTTGCGACCTTGGCGTGGTTGCGCGCATGGTGGGTATGGACACGAGAAGGTCCGCCATGGCTCCGCCACACCCTGCGCGGCCTCGCGAGTGCTGCAGGTGTCATCTTCCTGGTCAGCAGCCTTGCGCTCCTCGCGTTCCACGGACTCTTCGTGGTTGCCCGAGGGCCAACCTTTTATCAGGGTTGTTATAAAGTCTGGGGGCATCGTGGCTACTTCCAAGAACCCGATATCCAAGCGAATACCATCGCGAGCTTTCGTCGCGCGTTCGATTTAGGTGCTGCGGGTGTGGAAATGGACGTACTTTACGATCCCGTACGCGGCCGCTTCTGGGTGGGTCGATATGATGAAACTGGCCCCCAGACACCCCTTGAGGATGTATTTCACGCCCTAGGGGACCGGGGCTATTTTTGGCTCGACCTAAAAACGTTGCGTCTCCTTGACGCGCGCCAAGCGCGCGTCCTCGCCATGCGGCTACGTGCGCTAGTTGACCGCTATCACGTCCGTGAACGCGTTATCGTTGAATCGGATCACTGGCAAAATCTACGCGCGGTACGTGAAGCAGGGCTCTTCACCAGCTTCTGGATCTTCAACGTCGATGAACGGGACGTGCCCCGCGCACCATGGGCGTATTGGAGTCAAGTGTTGACGTACCAATGGCACTTCATCCAAGGTGGATTTTCCGCGATTTCATTGGATGAGCGATTCTACACCCCAGCGTTAGCCTTGGCCTTGCGCGGGGTCCCTGTACACACCTTTACGGTTAATGACCCCAGCCGCATGCGTGCGCTGCTCGCGGATCCCAACGTGCGGGTTATTCTAAGCGACCAAGCCTGGTACGCCTGGCACACGTGCGATACCCTCAAGGAGGGACCATGAGAAAAAAAGAGACCCGGGGCCGTGCATGGTTAGCTACGTTGTACCGTTGGCTATGTGCGGGACACGGCTTGGTGGGTGCGGCCTTGGTCGCGGCCTGGGTTGGGCCGCTCATGTTGGTGTATGGCCATTATTTTGAACCTACAGGCTATGGGGATATGTTGCCCGTCGCGGGCGCTACGTGGGGCTTGCTCCTGGTGGCCTGGCTGGTTCATCCGTTACTGTTTGCGCTCCTTGCCTTACTCGTGTTAGCGGGGACGGTCCCGTACGCACATCTGGCCCACTTCTGGGGCGTGGGCGATTTAGCTACGCGCGTCGCGACCGTGCTGGTCTCGCCACCGGGTGAGCAACACGCGTTTTGGAGGCAATATGTGATTGGGTCGCGGACCGGGCAAGCTTTACTTCTGTACACCAGCTTAAGCCTCGTACTAGTGTTCGCCTGGGTACGCCTGGGATGGCGTTGCCGTACCCACGCGCGATGGCGTTGGGCCCTCGCGTTGGGATTGGCTTGGGTCTTATGGGCACGACCTGAGGTAATACGATTGCATCCCACTTACCGCTGGGTGGACGCGTATCTCGAAGTCCAACGCTCTTATGGCCGCTTTCTCCGCCGGAGCGCTCGCGTGCAAGAAGTCCTCGCGCATATGCCGCGCCGCGTGTGCGCTGCAGGGTACGACAAGATCGTGGTTGTCCTGGGCGAATCGGCCAATCGAGATTTTATGCACCTGTATGGCTACCCTGAGCCCACAACCCCCTTTTTAGATCGGCTCGAGCCCAAGATCGCGTGGCGAGCCATCTCCCCAGCGAACCAAACCCTGTTTAGCATTCCCATCCTGCTCACGCCGGCGACTGTGCAAGACTTCGAGCCCTACTTTGACCAGCCCAGCATCGTAAGCCTGCTACGCCAATGTGGTTACGAGACGTTCTGGATCTCGAACCAGGCGCCGTTCAATCGGACCACAGCTGCGTTCTTCACCATTGCGCAAGAGGCCGACGTAATGACCTTCACTGCCGACCACTGGGCTCGGCCAGTTTACGATGAAGCACTGCTCGAGTTAGTACCCGAGGACATCCAGCCCGGAAGCAAGCAGGCTTTCTTCTTTCACCTCATTGGCTCCCATTTTGCATGGCAGGATCGCTACCCACCCGATCAGGCCCTATTCCCGCAGCCACGCACGTTACAAGAGGTATACGCCAATACCATTTGGTACACAGACCGGGTGCTAGAGCGCATCTTTACCTACTTCCAACCGCGTGCAGAGCGCATGCTCTTCGTCTATCTGCCCGATCATGGGGAGCTCATTGTCAATGATCCCGCGAAAAGCGGACACGCCTTTGACGATGCGTTTCAGGAAGAGTACCGCATCCCCTTTGTGGTGTGGACTGAGGATCGTACGGCCCTTGAAGCCTTGCGGGAAGCCGGCAAGGATCGCATTGTTAATATGGAATGTCTTTATGACGTGCTGACCTATTTAGTTGGGCTGGAAACGCAACTCAAGGTCTCATACAGCCCCCTGGTGCTGCGCCTCAGTCCCGGACGCATCGCAAACTACTTTGACTTGCCCGCGTGGACGTATCCTGAAACGCGGCCCTAAAACGGCCAGCTGTTCGTGGCCCAGTGGAAGAGAGGTTTGGCCAAACCGTTGAAGCCAAGCCATGCGGCTAAGGCGAGCCAGGCCCAGGCGCGGTCGGGCCAGCGGCGGATCGGCGGCGCCGTATTGTCCCCGCGGGGGGCGAGGAGTATACGCGCCCAACGAGCCCCTGTAAGCGCGCTGCCCACCCACGCGAACCCCAGAGCGACGAGGCCATACCACGCGATGGTACCGGTGTGGTGCAACGCGTAGGCTACACCAGGCCACCACGGCAATCCGGGCCATGGCGCGACCGCGAGCAGCCCCGCGATAGCCAATAGGGCTCCTGGGAGCCAGTCCCGGCCTTGGCCCGTGAGCGTGGCCTCATCAAACTGATCGTGCGGCAGCGCGAGTACGGCCAATCCCCAGCCCCAGGCTACACTCCAGAGCGTGCGCGGCCAATAAAGCGCCCAAAAGGCTGTTGGGCCCAAATCTGACCCCAGGCTCCAGGCGAGCAAGCTCCAGCCTAAGGTCAACATATGCGCGTATCCCACCGCGCGACCTAGATGTCGTTGGAAAGGCAATAACGTCCCTGCGACGCCGATCATTACCCAAGCCAACGCGCGCAAACCCTGATAGACGGCTGTGGTCTCTCGAATCCACAAATACACCGTGGGCATACGCAAGAGCACAAGTCCTAAACCCACGTGTAAGAAGTGCCAACCTAACAAAAGCCGCGCGGGATGAGCACTTTCACCTAGCAAGGGGTAAACTGGATGGAAGGGGAAAAGCCCCATCCACAACGCGAGCGCGATAGCCATGAGCCCCATCGCCCGCCGTACATCCGGGTTATCCCATGTCGCCGTTTCCAGGCCAGTAAGCAAACTCAAGGTGAGCAAAACCAGAGGTAAACCCAAGACCCATATGGCGAGGTAACGCGCTGGGCCCCGCGTCGCGGTCGGGCGGCCAGGGGGAACCCAAAGGAAAATCACCGCGAGGCCGAGCAGGCCTAAAATAAGTAACGCGAGGAGCAGGTCCTGCGCAGCGAGGGCTCCTACAACCCCTGCGGGAAGGATCAACGTCCATGCGGGTACGTCGGGTGCAAGGCGCGCGCCAGGAGCAGCCAAGGCCCAAAGCGCGGCCGCGCCAAACAGCGCGACCAACCACGGGCGCTGTCCGTCCAACCAAAGAAACGTGCGCCCCAGAATGCTCATCTCTGGCGTCAGATGCAGCACTACCCGATAGCCGAGCACCGGTACCACGCGGTCGATGGGGAGCAACGCAGCGGCCAGGGCCAAGGTAGCGTTGAGTACCACTGCCACGCGCGCCTTTTGTCGGGTGGTGCCTCGGGGCCATAGGCCGAGCCCCAACCCTACCCCTAACGGAAACAGCCACCAGATCCACAAGGCGCTCATGCTTGCCCCTCGTGAGATGACCCTTGAACCAACAAATATCCCCCTGCCCAGGCGACCATGGCTTGCAACACGGCCAACAAACCGCTCAGCAACAACCCGTGCTGGAGCCAAGCGTAGATAAGCCAGAAGCCGACCAACAGCGTCAGGCTACCAATGGCAAGGCGGAGCGGTTGCCAGGTCCAGGCCAGGTGGAGTGCGCCCAACGCAAACAAAGCCATCGCGCTGAATACCACCCGCCGCGGCACTTGAGGCCACCACGCGTGCAAGGTAGGCAAGGCCTGAATGATGACCACGAGCGCAGCGGCCGCGACCAATAATCGGAAAAGACGCCCTGTAAGAGGGGAGGGCGGTCCAGCACCCCGACGCAACTGAATATTTTGTGCGATGGCCAAAATCGCGCCACTCAGCCATCCAGCAACGAGCTGAGCGGCAGCTAACGGCAAGGGCCACGCCGCGGTCACCGTGGCCGCGGCCAGGGTATAAAGCCCAGCCAAAAGGAGCACCTGCATCCGCCAATCATCTATAACCAGCAACAGAAGTGCAAGAAACGGCGCGCCCCATACAGCCCACATGACCCATGACCCGCTCACGGTTCGCCTCCTTCGGTCATGAAAAGCGCGATGAGTACTAAAACCACCAAGGCCCACACCAAACCGCCGCGGCCCTCGAGAATTTCCGATGCAAACAACACCAGGTCTTCCCATGTACGCCAAGCTTGCCGCCGAAGCACGCGCGCGTAGCCCCGCCACCGCAAGAAACTTTGCAATGCGCGGCGCGCCCAAGGCTCGGGGATGCGACTCAAGCTAAAGCCTAAGCCAAACGCGACAGCCCACGCGGCTGGGCCCCAAATCCACGCGATCCAACCTGGGGTCAATTGCGGCGGCGGCGTCAGCCAATGAAAACGTAGGCTCAAGCCCCACAAGACCAGGCCGGGCAACATCCCACCAGCCCACGCGAGGGCTTGGGCCCCGCGCAAGACACTACTCGGCCGCGGTACGCGTGGACGCACAAAAGATAACGCACCCGCGAGCAAGAGGCTCTGACTCACAAACCACCACCCCACCGCCTCGTGCCATGTTCCAGGCCACGCGTAAAGTGCGGTCGCCCCGGGCGTAAACGGCCACATGGTCCATGCCAGGGCTATGGGCACGCCACCAACCAACCACCACGCTTCCCCCCCTTCCTCAAGCCAAAAGAGGAACAGCGCGGTAACCCATAAGAGAGTGAGCCAAAACAACCCACGCCCCCCCGCGGGATCGAGGGCGCGCACAGCAAATGCGAGCACCGTGCTCAATCCAGCCCATCCGGCAAACCCCGCGCGCAACCCTGGTGCGAGCAGCCACCGCAGCGCGAACAACACCAAGGCTAAGCCTAAGAGCCATCCCAGGCCTGGCGCGTACTCCACCGGCCAAGGGGATTGGAACAGGGGAAGCAAGGTAAGCCACCAGGGCATCAGCGCGATCCAAACCCCAGGCCCCAGGACGACGCGCCAACGGCCTTGCCGCCCTGGCGGGTCCATAACCCACGCGCGCGCGAGCGCGGCCCAGGCCCACAGCCAAGGAAGCCACGTTTGAGGCACAAACAGGGCAAGCCAAGGGGCTAAACTCGCCACCGCACGCCAAGCCCAACGTCGCGCCGCGTGACCGCGCGCAGCAGGTGCTGCCCAGGCTTCGAGCGCGTACACAGCCGCGTCCATCACCACCCAACTCCACAGCCATGCCCAAACCCCAGACGCGAGCACCGCAAGCAGCGCGGCCGCGGTGAAACCTAACCAAGCCATCCACAACGTTGGATGGGAGATATCATTTGATGCCCGATAGGCCGCGATAGCCCAACCCGCCCAGGACGCGGTCAGGACGCCTAAAGCCAAAGCCCAGCGTTCAGGTGTAAAGAGCAAATGTACATATTGCCCCAGAGCCTCGGGCAACCAGGACCACGTGACCGCGCTCTTCGGGACTTGGATGATCCACGCGAGCCAAGCAAGGGTAAGCGTTCCTCCCGCGACCCACCACGCGCCTTTGAGCCAAGGTCGCCACCATGCAAGCAACCCAATAGCCAAGGCTCCGACAATAAGAAACGTGAAAGTGCCCCAAACCAGCGTCATGGTAGCTGGATTATACCCAAGGCTCGTGCAACCGTCGATGGCCTATCCACGGGGGTGCACGCAAAGGTTGTAGAAATGTCACGTAGCGAGGGGAAGGCGTAGAGGGCTGTCACCGTTGAGCCTCCCCGCCGCGGGCTGGAAGTCCGCGGCCAGTTTTTATAAAATTGCGCGTGAATCATCCGACCCAACGCGCGGGAACGCACGGCCGATGGCGAAGATAGCGGGCGGGTTCCGCCGCTCGCGGGCCAAGCTGCCCGCGGCATGGGCTTCGACAAAATTGGCCTGCACCCATCCAAGGTCCAATAAAGAAAGGCCAGGGCATAAACCCT
>JAADFA010000085.1 GCA_013153135.1 Chloroflexota bacterium | reverse complement strand
AGGCCCTGCACGCGCTCCAACAGCTCAGCCAGCTGGAGGGCATCATCCCCGCGCTGGAGAGCGCGCACGCGGTGGCCGAGGCCATCCGCCGTGCGCCCCATATGCATCCGGACCAAATTATCGTGGTTAACCTTAGCGGCCGTGGGGATAAAGATATGCCTACGGTGGCCCAAGCCTTGGGGGTGTCGCTATGAGTCGCTTGGCCGAAACCTTCGCTCGCCTGCGCGAGGCCAATCGGGCCGCGTTGATTCCGTATTTCACCCTGGGCTATCCAGACTTTCATAGCGCGTTGGAACTCGTCCCGGCCGCGTTAGAGGCGGGCGCAAACATCGTGGAGCTGGGCGTGCCCTTCAGCGACCCTTTGGCTGATGGCGCGACCATCCAAGCCGCGTCGCAGCGGGCCTTGGCCAACGGCATGACTTTACGGCACGGATTAGACCAAATTGCCGCGCTGCGCAGCCGGGGCATCACCGCCCCTCTGGTGTTGATGGGTTACTATAACCCCATCTTGCAGTTGGGTATCGATACCTTCGCGCGCATCGCGGCTCGGGTAGGGCTTGATGGCGTCATCGTGCCCGATTTACCCCTGGAAGAGGCCGCTCCCTTGCGGGACGCGCTGTTGGTCCATGGTATCGCGCTTATCCCCCTTATCGCGCCGACGACGCCGACCCCGCGCGTGGCCCGCATCGCGGCCCAGGTTCAGGATGGATTTTTGTATTTGGTCTCCCTCACGGGCGTGACCGGCGCGCGGGCAGAGCTCCCGCCTGACCTCGCGGCCTTTGTACAGCGGGTGCGTGCGGTCACGGACCTGCCCCTGGCCGTAGGCTTTGGTATCTCTCGGCCTGAGCACGCGGCTCACGTCGCGCGGCTAGCCGATGGCGTGATTGTGGGTAGCGCGCTGCTTCGGGCTATCGGCGATAGCGCGGCGCCTCGCTTGGCCACGCGCGCGTTCCTGCGCAGCCTGCGCCGCGCGATGGATGAGGCTCGGGCTCAGCCATAACGCATCCATGACGGGACGTTTACAAAATTTCAACATCCCTCTGGTACGCTAAACCATGAGTGTGCCCATCGGGGCATGGCCTGAGTTCGGTTGGATTTGGCCGGAGGTGAACAATGCACGATTTTCCATGGCATACCAAACGGGTGGCCGTTGTGGGGTTGGGGTTGATGGGCGGGTCGCTGGCCATGGCGCTCAAGCCCCACGTAGATACCTTGTACGCCGTAGATATCGACCCTCGTACGCGCGCGCTCGCGCGCGAACGTGGAATCGCGCACGTGGTCAGTGGTAACCCTGAAGAGGTACTGCCCCACGCGGACATTATTATCCTCGCGACGCCGGTGCAAAGTATTGTTGAAATGGTGCACGCGCTGCCCCACTGGGTGCGCCATCCGGTCCAGGTGCTGGATGTTGGCTCGACTAAGCAAGCTGTGTGTCAGGCTTTAGCCCAGTTGCCCCCGCGTTTCGATCCGATTGGCGGGCATCCCATCGCGGGCAAAGAGGTCAGCGGACTTACCCACGCGGATCCGGGGCTTTTCCGCGGCGCGCCTTTTGTCTTTACCCCTTTGCCCCGCACCACCGCGCGGGCGCGGCGCATGGCCGAAAGCCTAGCCCATCTTTTGGGCGCTCGGCCCGTTTGGCTCGAAGACCCCGCGGCCCACGACCGGTATCTTGCTTATACCAGCCATGTGGCGTATTTGCTCAGTTTGGCCATGACGTTGGCCACGCCTGACGAAGCCTCGCCTTTCATTGGGCCCGGTTTCCGCTCCGTCGCGCGCCTTGCGGGTTCGTCCCCGCGTATGATGCGCGATATTCTGGCCACGAACCAGGCCGCGGTGCTCGAAGCCCTTGACCACGTGCTCGCGGAAATGGAGCACTTACGCGCGCTGTTGGCCGAGGCTACCCCCGACGCGTGGGAGGCCGTCTTCCGCGAAGGTCAGGCCCGTTGGCGCGCGTTGGGGCAAGAATAGGGTTCGTTACCCGTCAAGGTCTGCGACCAGGTCGGTGAGGTCGCGTTCCCGCAGCACGCGGCGCTTCCATCGGTTCACGACTGGCACGATGTAGGGCAAAAGGCGGAGGCTGTAATACGGCGGTAGCACGGGCAGGCCGATCATATCGCCAAAAACGATAAACATAAAGAGGTCTTCCAAATCCGCGCGCTGGCGGCGCAGTGCGCGTTCCATGTCATAGAACAGCATTCCGTATAAAAAGCCTTGAAACCATGCCCAAGCCCGCCGCCACCATGCTCGCCAGGCCCCCATCCTGTCCTCCGTGCGCGGGTTTGTTTTCATCTTACCATAGGGCAACCAAAATCAGCGCGAGCCCTGCTTGCGGTGGCCAAAGGACCAGGAACGCGCGTTGGTCGCCGTGCTGCCAAAGGCTCCACGCGACCCTAGCCTCGTAGCCCTGGCCGCGTGCAATCCAGCCTTGGTCGGCCATCTGCGAGGCCAGGGCCTGGTGCAGCTCAGCGATATCCCGAGGCCATTGCACAACCGCGGCACTGAGCAAGCCCGATGACGGTTCCCATCGCGGGGTGTTCCACGTGGTCCATGGCGTCCAGCCTGTGCCACGCAGCCAGCGCGCGTCCTGGGGCAGAGTCAGGCCAAGCCGCGGCGTGTCTGTTGAGGGTGGGGGTGTCGTGCAGGGGTTTCGCCCAGGTTCATCATGCCAACGCGTCACCTGCACCGCGGTCCACGTGCCGTGTTTAGTGTCGGGGAACCACGTCAGGTTGAGGATCGTGTGGCGCTCTGTGTGGCAAAAGCTCACCGGTCGCGCGGGCGCGGCTGGGTGGAGGCCATCCCAGACCGCGTCGTGGTCGGTGCGCTGGGTCCAACCACGTTGGGAGAGCATCGCACGCCACGCGTCGCGCGCGTCCGCTTCGGATTGGGGAAGCCACACGAGCCATACGCCCTCATCTCGAACCTCGGCCGGAGCGATGGGGGCCAGGGGGATGGGCGCGACAACCTCGGGCCCCATGCTCGCGTGTCGATGGCCATAAACTTGTGCTTCTGCGGGGATGGGGAAGGATGGGGGCGTTGCATCGACGCGAATGACCTCGTGTACCCCTGGCGCTTGGGTCTGCCACATGGCCTCGAGTAGCGCACGCACGGCCTGCGGGTCTTGTCGGCCATGGAGGCGCATCTCGCCAGGCAGACGCTCGGCGCTCGGGGTCTCGAGGGTCATAGCCCAGGCGATGGCGATGATGCGCTGGGGTTCTGGTTTCACAAAGAGCAAGCCTCCCGTTACCTCGTCCTTGTGCCAACGGGCCCAGGCGACGTGCGTATCTGTCGACGTTGCGTCGTGCACCCAGCCTTCCTCGCGCCAATACGCCGCGTAGTCCTGGAGCAAAGCTGCAGGATGGGGCGGGTTCGCATCCCAAACCCACTCGGCCACATTAAGTACCCAATCGTATGCGTTGGCCAGGTAGCCATTGCGCTGTTCGCGGGCGTCGAGGGGCGGGGGCATCCCAGGTAAGGGCAGCGTCGCGCCCATGGGGCGCAAGACCTCGTCGATCAGTAGGCGTAAGGCCCGCACGGTTTCGGCCCACGTACATGGCGGTTTGCCTTCGCGCAGGGAACGGTCGGCGGTGTACCAGTCTAGTGAGGTGAGCAGGGCTTGGTCTTCAGGCCGTCGAACCCATTCCCGCCACGTGAGGGCATGGCCTGAACGGGAGCACAGCCACAATGGCCATGCGGCTTCGTTCGTCGAGGCCGCGCAATCCGCGCTCGTAAAGCCCCCAGGGCATTGGTTCGCGCGCCACTGTTGAAGCCATCGAAGGATCCGACGGGTCGCGCGCGAGAGGAAGGGCTCGCGCCAACCAGAACGTTGTAGCGCGCGCAGCGCGTCGGTGGGCGCGTAGCCTGGCGCGAGGGTCAGCCACAAGGTGCCTTGGCCGGGGTTCGGCCCTTCTTGCGTGCCCACGACCTGGATGAACGGGGGCATTGGCAGGTCGAGGGCCAAGGGCCCTGGGTCCGCGATCCAGGCCTCGTAAGCGTCTTGGGTGTATAAGCTCCATAAGAGCCAGCCGCGCGCGCCGCGCGTGTCTAGCTCGACGTCCCAATGCACGGGTGGACCGGACCAGATGGTAGGGTTTTGCACGGGAGTGGGCCGTGCGAGGAGCACGAAGGGGATGAGGCACAAGCCCGCGAGCCCCGCGAAGGCGAGACCGAGGCCAATCAACCATCTAGGCCACCGCGAGGAGGACATGGCTTACCTCCCTGAGAAAGTAAACGCCGCCGCGCAAGAAGGGCCGCGACGGCGTTTGGGTGAAAGGCTGCGGTCGGTCGATGGCGTTGTTAACCATCACGTGCCCCTTGACTGGATGTCGCGCGGTTTGGATAGGTGAGGCTGCGGATTTGCGAGTAGGTGTTGCTTTAGCGTGTTTCATGGGTTGGGAGCAGTTATCAGGCCTGCGGTTTGGGCCATAGCCTTGCGTACGCAAGTCGGGTTTGCGTTCGTCCAGAGTACAAAGGCACGTACTGCTTGCTCGACCAACATGCCCAATCCATCGCGCGCGGGAAGGCCGGCCGCGCGCGCTTGGCGCATAAACTGGGTGACCCGAGGGTTATATACCAGGTCATAGGCCGCGCCCCGTGTGGGCCACGCGCGGTGCTGTGGCCAGGGGGAGGCGTTGGTGTGGGGCCACATGCCGACGGGTGTCGCGTTCACAATGAGCCAAGGCTCTGGCCCGAACGCGGGTTCGCCGCGGGCGAAGGCTTGCCAATCTAAGGCGCGTGCGCGTTCGGGCGGTGCGCTCAGGTCTGTGAGGAGCTGTTGCGCCGCGGCATAGCGCCGCGCGACCACGACCACCTCCCAGCCGCGCGACAGGAGCGCGTACGCGACCGCGCGAGCTGCGCCGCCTGCGCCCAAAATCAACCCGCGGGCTGGCCCGTCAGCCCATACAGGCCACGCGCGCACGAGGTCTTCCCAAAAGCCCGGGGCGTCGGTGTTTGCCCCCAGCACACGGCCTCCCCGGGGCACGAGGGTATTAACCGCGCGTATTGCTCCCGCGGCTGGGTCGAGCTCGTCGACCCAGGCAAGCACGCGTGTCTTGTGGGGAATGGTGACGTTGATCCCGTGTCGTTTTCCGGTACGCAGCGCATGTATAACGCGCGCGAGCCCCTTCACCTCGTCGGGTGGGATGGGCAGGAGCTCATACTGGCCGGGCAACCCGCAAGCCCGCAGCGCGGCTTGGTGCAGCTGGGGCGAGCGGCTATGCTCGAGGGGATAGCCGATCAGCCCAAAGCGATAACCGGTCGAGCTAAGGGTGGGCATTGGGGTTCCTCCAGGGGCAACGCGCCGCGTGGGCCTTTAACCACCGATTTGGCTCATGGTCCGGTCAAGGGGGATTTCGCCTTGGGCCAAGCCATGGCCCCAGGGTTTACGCCACAGGCTCTGGATGATAAGGCGCCGAAGCTCCTCTCGGCTAGCGCCTTGGCGTAGGGGTGTGAGTAGGTCGACCTCAAGCTCGCGCAGCAGGCACAGGCGCAGGTGGCCGTCTGCGGTCAGCCGCACCCGGGTGCACGACGCGCAGAAAGGCTGGCTGATGGTGGAGATAAAGCCCACGGTGCCGCGCGCGTTAGGCAGCCGATAAAGCCGAGCCTCGCCGTCCAGCCGTCCGCCATTCACGGGCTCAAGGGACCCGAAGGCAGCCCGGAGAGTATCCATAATCTCACGCGTTGTGACCAGCATGGTCCGTTGGATATCCGTCGCGCCCGCGAAAGGCATCATCTCAATAAAGCGCACCTGCCAGGGCTTTTCAAGGGTTAGCGCGGCTAAGTCGACCACATCTTGCCCATCGTTATAACCGCGCACCACGACGGCGTTAATCTTGATGGGAGTGAGACCGGCGTCCTCGGCAGCCTGGATGCCTGCGAGCACGTCCTCTAATCGACCCCAACGGGTAAGCCGACGGAACTTGGCTGGGTCGAGCGTATCTAGGCTGATGTTAACGCGTTGCAGACCTGCGCGGGCCAGGTCGTGCGCCATGCGCGGGAGCAGGATGCCATTCGTTGTCATCGTCACGGTACGAATGCCCGGTGTATGCGCGATGGCTCGTACCAAATCGACGATGCCAGCTCGTACCGTGGGCTCCCCGCCAGTCAACCGGATCTTGTCAAATCCCACCTCTGCGAAAATGGACACTAAAGTGAGCAGCTCGTCGTCCTGCAGCAGCGCGTGCTGAGGCATAAAGGTCATATCTTCGGGCATACAATACACGCAACGCAGGTTACAGTGGTCGGTTACGCTGATACGTAAGTAGTGCAAACGTCGGCCGAAGCGATCCCAAGCCATGACCATCCTCGGGAATTTCTTAGAAAAAGTTCTGAGAAAAGTATACCACAGGCCGGTGTTGAGATTTTGTTGAGATTCTCCTTATGCTCTGTTATAAGAGCTCTGCTATACTGGTAGGAGCTTGGGCCTGCGGGGCCTGCGCCGGGTGGCGCTTGGGGATGGGGCCCGGCGGCCCGTGACCCCATAACCCAAGGAGGTGCCATGTTCCCGCTGCGCGATACTGTTCCGTCTCGCACCTTCCCGGTGGTGACTTGGGCCCTGATCGTGCTTAACACGGCGGTGTTTTTCTTTGAGGCCAGTCTGCCGCCTCAAGCGCAACAGGCCCTTATCGAGCGTTATGGCTTTGTGCCCGCGCGGCTGTTCGGCGGCGAAGCGCCCTTGTGGGGGGTGATCACCCTATTCACCAGCATGTTCTTGCACGGCGGGTGGTTTCACCTCTTCAGCAACATGTGGGCCCTTTACATTTTTGGCGACAACGTGGAAGATCGCATGGGCCCGGGACGTTATTTCGTCTTCTATATCCTTAGTGGCTTGAGCGCGGCCCTGTTGCAGGGTGTGCTCATGCCTACCAGTCACGTCCCTATGGTGGGCGCGAGCGGCGCGATTTCAGGCGTGCTGGGCGCCTACTTCCTCTTCTTCCCCACAAGCCGGGTGATCACGTGGGTGCCCATCTTTCTCTTCTTTGGGACGTACATCGACGTCCCTGCCGTGTTCTACCTGGCTATGTGGTTCTTTACTCAATTGTACTCGGGCCTCTTTTCTCTCAGCTTGCCTCAAGGGATGCAAGGCGGAGGTGTGGCCTGGTGGGCCCACGTCGGTGGGTTTGTGTTCGGTTTGCTCTTCGCACGGGCTTTTGTGCCCCCATACCAACGTCAACGCAAGTGGTACCCGGATGAATATTGGCCCTGGTGAGCGCGCGGCGCGGGGCACTATGTGCCCGACGCGGGCTTAGGCGGCCATTTTGAGGATGGTACGTCTGCTGGGACGTCGTTCACCAAGGTGCCCCTCGGAATCCTAAACCCATAGGAGGCGACCCATGACCTTCCTTGACCTGTTCTGGCTGTTCTTCCTTATCTCTTCCATGCAGCCCATCATCCGCCAGCGGCTGCTGGAGAACGCACGCTACCGTCTTATGCGCAAACTGGAGGCAAAGCGCAAAAGTCGCGTGATCCTCATGATCCACCGGCAAGAGGTGATCTCCCTGTTTGGTATTCCCCTGGCTCGCTACATCGATATCCACGATTCGGAGCAAATTTTGCGGGCCATCAAGCTCACGGATGATGATGTGCCTATTGACCTCATCATCCATACCCCAGGCGGATTGGTGTTGGCCGCAGGGCAGATCGCTCGCGCGCTCAAACGCCATCCGGCCAAGGTTACGGTCTTTGTCCCCCACTACGCGATGTCCGGCGGTACCCTCATCGCCCTGGCCGCGGACGAAATCGTGATGGACCCCAACGCGGTCCTGGGCCCGGTGGACCCGCAATTGGGTCAGTTCCCCGCAGCGTCAGTGCTTAAAGTGCTCGACCAAAAGGAGCCCAAAGATATCGATGACCAAACCCTCATCCTCGCAGACGTAAGCCGAAAGGCCATCAAGCAGGTTGAGGACTTTGTCTTTGACCTGCTCAAAGACCGCATGGGGGACGAACGCGCGCGCGAGGTTGCCCATAAGCTCGCGACGGGCACGTGGACCCACGATTACCCCATCTTTGTGGAAGAAGCCAAGGCCCTCGGCCTGCCGATTTCGACCGATATGCCGCAAGAGGTTTATCAACTGATGGCTTTATATCCACAAGCGCAACAACGACGGCCCTCGGTGCAATACATTCCCGCGCCGTATGGGGGCTCGCACAATGGCAATGGCACCCAGGCCACCAGCCTGAGCGCGGCCTTGCGTCGCTGGCTGGGCCCGCGAATTTAGCCTACGGCAACGCAAATCACGCCGGGCCTGCTTGGGCCCGGCGTGTTGCTTTTCGCCCCCCGTCATCTAGGCTATAATCACAACACAGCTAGCCTAGTTCCAAGGAGGCGCTTATGCTGCCCTTGAACCCTCCCCCCCTCTTGGGCGTCATCGGTGGCTCGGGTTTGTATAAAATGGATGGGCTCACCGATGTGCAGGTGATAGATATCGATACCCCCTTCGGTAAGCCGAGCGCGCCCATTGTAGTCGGCACCTTGGAGGGCCGACGTATCGCGTTCTTAGCCCGCCACGGCCAGGGACACCACTTGATGCCCTCCGAAGTCCCCTACCGCGCAAATATTTACGCACTCAAGGCCATCGGCGTGCAACGGGTCATTAGCGTCAACGCGTGCGGTTCCCTGCGGGAAGATTTCGCACCCGGGCACATCGTCATCCCCGACCAGCTGTTTGATTTCACCAAAGACCGCCCGCGTACCTTTTTTGGCAACGGTGTCGTCGCCCATGTGAGCGTCGCGGATCCCTTCTGCCCCGATCTTTCGCGTCAGCTTTACA
>JAADFA010000007.1 GCA_013153135.1 Chloroflexota bacterium | reverse complement strand
GGGCGCCGCCGCAGGCTGGAAGTCCGCGTGTCATGGCCGCGTCCGCGTGCCGCCCCGCCGCGGGCTGGAAGCCCGCGGCTAGTACAAAATTGCGCGCGAATCATCCGGCCAATGCGCGGAACGCATAGGATGGCGAGGATAGCGAGCGGGTTTCGCCGCCCGCGGGCCATGGCCGCGCCCATCCGCCCGCGGCATGGGCGGCTACGAGATTGGCCTGCACTCGTCATCAGCGTCTCCGTAAAAGGACGAGCGAAGGGCTATCCAAGAACGTACGTCTGCACCAACGGCGCCTCTTGCTGGCCTTCCACGTGGGCGACCACCTCCACGTATGGCTCCAGCCCCGAGCCGCGCAGCTTTTCTTTGAGCAGCGAATCCACCTGAAAGATACCGGCCGAATTGCGCAGCA
The DNA here is from genome assembly GCA_013153135.1 of Chloroflexota bacterium. Classification (GTDB taxonomy): domain Bacteria; phylum Chloroflexota; class Anaerolineae; order Anaerolineales; family DRMV01; genus JAADEN01. The sequence continues at coordinate 8,416 of JAADFA010000007.1, read as the reverse complement.
CAATATCCACCCGGATGGGCTTGCCTTCGCCCTGGGCTAGGCTCACCTTCTCCACAGCCATGGCCGAGACCGAATGAATGTTGATCGCGCCGCGCTCAAAGGGGATGCGGGAGCGTCCCTGAGCCATATCCAGCGCGTCGGCTACACGCACAACCCCCGCTTCCAACGTCAACGGTTTCCCATCCCGCCGATGGGCGATGATCGCGTGCAATACTTCCGCATGCACCACCGCGCGCACGGCCGGATCCGGATACACCACCGGCAGCAGATCCACCAGCTTGCGATCGGCCAAAATCAAGCTGTATTCCTCGTGATTGACTCGATGAATGCTCATGCCAATATCGTGCAACAGCGCAGCCGCAACCACCACCACTTCTGCATCCTCCACGGTAAGGTCGTAATCGCGCACAATGCTGGGTTGTACCCCGCGCGCGACCAACATGCGCAAGAGTTGCAACGCAAGGTTGGCCACAATGTGCACGTGCACCGGCCCGTGGTCCGTCATCCCCAAACGGGTGATCGCGTTCACGTTCTGCGCCTGCCAATACATGTACAGCTCTGCATCCGCACGCACAGCCTCCATAAACCGCTGCAGCTTGGGATTGCGCGCATCGGGCACGTGCACCCGAAAGCGGGCTTCGGCTTTGGGTATGCCTCGAGGTAGGGTCTCTTGGGGTTGGGTTGTCATTGCTCCATCCTCCTAGCCGGGGAGATGGCCGCGCGGGCAGCGGTGCCAACCCGCGCGAGCCGTGCTCATTGTACCCCGAGGACGGTACGAAGGCTGGTATCATTCCCCTAGCCCAAGGGGCCACTCGCCTCGTCAGGGGGTGCAGGATGTCTACCATGCTTTGGCTCAACGCGGCCGTTGTCTTCGGATTGCGTTTGATCGACGTTTCCCTCGGCACCCTGCGCATGTTGGTGCTGTTTCGCGGGTACCGCGGCATCGCATGGGTGCTCAGCTTCTTCCAATCCCTGGTCTTCGTGCTCGCGGTGCGCCAAGTGCTCACCGGTGCGGACCACCCCATCGAGTTCATCGCGTACGCCAGCGGTTACGCGACGGGCACCGTTTTGGGGATGTGGCTTGAGGGCCGGCTAGCCTTGGGGTATAGTTACGTACGTATCGTGAGCCCGACCAAAGGCGCAAGCATTGCGGCCGCGCTGCGCGAACACGGCTTCGCGGTAACCGAGATCCCTGCACGGGGCCGCGCGGGCACGGTGGCAATGCTCGAAGTGGCGGTGCCACGGCGGGATGTGGACGAGGTACAACGCCTCGCGCAAGCCGTTGACCCTAATGCGTTTATCACTGTCGAAGAGATCCGCACCCCGCGGCGAGGCTATTTCCGCTCTACGCGGCCAACATAACCGCGTGATGGCCCCGTGACCCGAGGAGGTGTACCCATGGCCGAAGAACGTTTGCAGAAGATTTTGGCCCGAGCAGGCTTGTGCTCTCGGCGCAAATGCGAGGAGCTCATCCAACAAGGCCGCGTGACGGTCAACGGCCAGGTCGCACGGCTCGGCATGAAGGCCGACCCCCTCAAAGACGACATCCGAGTGGACGGACAACGAGTCCGCCTGGTGGAAGAACCAGTGTACATTATGGTGAACAAACCCCGCTGGGTGCTCTCGACCATGGAACCCGACCCCAAACACCGCACCCTGCGCGACCTGGTGCCCGTGCCCCATCGGCTCTTTCCCGTGGGGCGGCTGGACCTGGAAAGCGAGGGCCTGGTCCTGCTCACCAACGACGGCGACCTGGCCAACCGGCTCATGCACCCCCGCTACGGCCATGAGAAAGAATACCGGGTTTTAGTGGCCAAGGTGCCTGATGAAAAGCAGCTCAAAGCCTTTCGCTACGGCATCGTCTTGCCCGATGGCACGCGCACCCGTCCCGCTCAAGTCGAAATCCTCAAGCGTCAAGGCAAGGGTGCGTGGCTGCGCATCATCCTCACCGAGGGCAAAAAGCGTCAGATTCGCGAAATGTGCCGGACCATCGGGCTACCCGTCGTGCGTTTGATCCGCACCCGCATCGGTCCTTTGCGGTTAAGAAACGTAGGAGTCGGCCAGTGGCGCTACCTGACTGATAAGGAAGTCAAGGCCCTCAAACGCGCCGCGGGCCTGGACAGTGAGAACGGCCAACAGGCTGCGCGGCGTGCATACCTGCGACGGCGTCGGGAGGCATCATGAGCGTGAAGGTCTATATCGCAACCATCGGCGACCGAACGTATCGCATCGAAATTTTGGATGAACATCACATCAAGATCAACGGCCAAGACTATGAAGTGGACTTCACCGCTATTGGCGGTTACCCAATTTATTCCATCCTCGCATCAGGCCGCTCCTTTGAGGTGAGCGTGCACCCAGGCGATGAGGCATCGCTGTGGCACGTGTTGTTACGCGGCCGGCTCTATGAGGTGTTGGTCGAAGATGAGGAAGAACGACGGTTGCGCGCCCAGGCAGGCGTAGCCCGGGAGGACCGTCGCACGGTGCGCATCAAGTCGCCCATGCCCGGCCTGGTGGTCGAGGTCAAAGTCGAGCCCGATCAGGAGGTAGCCAAGGGCGACGTATTGCTCATTCTGGAGTCCATGAAGATGCAAAACGAAATCAAAGCCCCACGCGACGGTCGGGTGAGCGCGGTCTTCGTCCAGGCAGGGCAATCCGTGGCCCAAGGCGAGCCTCTGGTGCAGCTAGACTGAGGCGGAGGCGTCCATGGCGGCCCCGGTAGAGCGGGAAGTCAAGTTCGCGGTGCGTCACCTGGCGCGCGTGGCCGAACGCCTGCGGCAACTCGGTGCGCGGCTCGTGCAGCCGCGTGTGCACGAATACAACGTACGCTGGGATACGCCCGACGGCCATCTGCGAGCTACGGACCAGGTTCTGCGCCTGCGCCGCGACCGGCGTCTGACCATGACGTACAAAAGCCGACCCGCGACGGCGGACCCGCGTATTGCCGAACGTGTTGAGGTCAACGTCCCCCTCCAGGGGGACGCCTGGGACGCGGCGTGGGCTTTCTTGCAACACTTAGGTTACGAGCCCGTGCTCATTTACGAGAAGTACCGCACGGTTTATCACTGGGGTCCTGTGGAAGTAATGCTGGATGCAACACCCCTGGGGGGGTTCGTCGAAATCGAAGGGCCGAATACCGATGCGCTTCGTGAGGCTACGCGGGCATTGGGATTGCGATGGGAGCGACGCATCACACACAGCTACGCGCACCTATTCCGCTTGGCCCAGCAGGCCCTCGCCCCACCGCCAGAACACCTCACCTTTGCTGCGTTCGCGGCCCATATCCCCCTGGCCGAAGACTGGCTGCCGCAGCCCCCTGCAGATGAACCCGAAGGTTAGCCCTCCGTGTCAGCTTCGGGTGTTTCTTCTTCGGGCGGGTTCGCTGGCCGCGCGGGCTTGCCGATGCTCTCTTCCCAGGGGTAGACGGTGCGCGGTTGACCGAAAAAGTGGCTCTCGAGAATGCGTCGGGCTACAGGCGCGGCCACGTTTCCCCCTGAGCCTCCATGTTCCAGCACAATGGCCAGCGCGACATCCGGTCGGTCCTCTTGCTGCGCGTCGGTGAAGGCCACAAACCAGGCGTGGGGCTCGCCCTCGGGCACCTCCGCGGTGCCCGTCTTTCCATAGGTGGGAATAGGCCAATTGATGAACACATGGCTGGCCGTGCCCATGGGATGATGCACGACGCGATACATGCCTTCCCACAAAGCCCGCAACGTGGTCTCCGAGATGGGCAGCTGGCCCATAGCCTCCGGCTGAAAGCCATACGCCTCGCTGCCGTCCGCGTTCACCACCCGCTCCACCGCGTTCGGGCGGTACAACGTACCGCCGTTACCAATAGCGGCCACCATGCGCGCGATTTGCAGCGGCGTGACCAGCGTCTTTCCTTGCCCAATTGCGTTGTTCACCGCATCATATTCTGAGGCAGGCACGGGGATGTAGCCTTCCTCCTCGGCATATTGCGGCACACCCGTGGGCTGCCCCAAGCCAAAACCCCGGGCCATATCGGCTACAGCCTGGATCAAACCCTGGCGAAACATGCTCAAACCCAAATGCCAAAAGAAGGGATTGCACGAACGCGCTAACCCGCCAACGATGTTCAAGGGGCCACTTGGGGGCAAGTCATATTTCAGCGTCCAATCCGTCAAAGTGAGGCCTTCGATCTCGTTAAATTCGTAGCCGCAGTTGTAGATGTAGTCCAGGTCCACCACGTGGTTCTCGAGAGCAGCGGCCATGGTCACGAGCTTGAAAATAGAGCCGGGCGGATATTGGCCCTGGGTCACCCGGTTGAGCAAAGGCGTATTAGGTTGGTTGAATAAGTACGCGAGTTCGTTCTGACTGTTGAAGTTATTTGGCTCAAATGCATTGGGATTGAACCAAGGTCGGGAACACAATGCGAGGATGCGACCCGTATCTCGCTCTAGCACCACTGCTGCCGCGCCATCAAAGTCTTTGATCGCAAAGCACGTCCAGTATTGCAGATCAGGGTCAAAGGTCGTATACACCGCGGCAGGGAAGGTGGGGTCCTTGCGTCCCAAAGTTTGCACCGTCTGACCTTGGGCATCTACGATGGATAGGATGCCACCGTTGCGCCCGCGCAGGGGGTCTTCGGCCCAACGCTCGATGCCCGTACGGCCGATGCGCGCGCCAATGGCATACCCGCGACGGCGGTACGTGTCGAGTTCGTCCGGTTGCAAGGGGGTCACGTAGCCCACCGCGTGGGCCGCGTAGCCATCGCGAGGATACAACCGCCCCTGGTACGCGCGCACCACGACACCTTCAAACGAGATCAGACGGTTGTAAATCCGCTCGCTCAAAGCGGTTGCAGGCACTTCATCAATCGCGATGTACCAATCGGGCTGGGCGTATTCGTAGCGCTTGCGGATTTGGTCTGGCGACAGGCCCGTAATCCGGCTGAGGAGGTAAAGCAAGTCAGCCTCACGTTCGGGGTTGATTTGGCCCGGGATCAAGCCCAGGGCGTAACCTTCGCCGTCGGTCGCGAGGATGTTGCCCTGAGCATCGTAAATATCACCCCGAGGCGCGGGGATCACCGCAAGCTGGAGTCGAAGCCCCCCGCGCAGCTCGGGCATGATGCTCCCTTCGTCCCACTGTATCCGCCATTGGCCATCTATGAGGCGCAAGCGCATTTCCGTCTCGCGCGTCAAGGGGCCCAAAATCGCGTTGTGCAGTGTGATCTGATACCGCACTTGGGCCTGATCCCCTTGCACCAACGCATTGCGGATGTTTACCTCCACCCGCTCAATGGCCCCCTCAACCAGCAACGCGCGCATGTAGGCGATAAAATCCTCCTTGGACCACGCGTCCTGGCTCACAGGCGTGAGCATTGCGTATAAAGTTTCATACTCACCCGCGTCCCACGCGCGGAAAAACGCGAGCACCGTCTGCTCTGGACGTGGGGGGATGGGCGTTGGGGTGACCAGGGGAGCAACGAAGCTGGGGGTTAGAACCTCGGACGTAGCCACGGGGGTCGCGCGTTGACACCCCAACAGCAGGCCCCCAATGAGCAAACCCAAAAGCCAAAATGCCTGTCGTCGCATGAGAAAACTCCGCGCCCTTCTGGAAAAAACACGTCCCTAGGCTAAACCGATAGAACAATTGTACCCGAAAGCCTGAGCGCACCGTGCGACGATGCCGCGCACAGGAGGACAACCCCAGCGCATAAGCACGCGCGCGACCGCGCACACAGGCAAGCCGACCACGTTGGCAAAACAGCCCTCGACGCGCGCCACGGGCCGGAAGCGCGTGTTTTGCGCCGCATACGCGCCCGCTTTATCCAAAGGATCGCCCGTGGCCACGTAGGCCCGGATTTCCGCGTCATCCATGGAGCGCATGTGCACGTGGGTTACCACCACGTCCACGTGTTCCCGCGCGGCTGCAGGCCACAGCAAGGCGAATCCGGTCATGACTTCATGCGGCCGCCCGGCCAACGTGCGCAACATGCGTACTGCGTCGGCAGCGTCGCGGGGTTTGCCTAAAATGCGGCCTTGGTCAACCACCGCCGTATCCGCGGCAAGAATAATAAAGGACGCGGGTGCGCGCTGTTGCGCGGCATGCGCCTTCGCGCGCGCGAGACGTTGCACGTACGCACGTGGCGGCTCATTTGCGCGCGGGGTTTCATCCACCGGCACCGGTCCAACCTGGACAGGTAAGCCGAGCCACTGGGCCAAAGCCCGACGCCGCGGCGAACCCGAAGCCAACCAAAGGCCCGAGCACGTTAGGGCCATCTCATCCTCCTAAGTTCACGTGAGGTTACGAGCAGGGGGCCCGAGGGTCGCGTGGGCTTATAACACGCCTTTACTTGAAGGAACATGCCCAGCCCGCGCGGGGTCAATACGGGTGGCCATGTGCAGCGCGCGCGCCAGGGCCTTGAAGAGCGCCTCGACCTGATGGTGGTCGTCCTCGCCGTACAAGACATGCGCGTGCACGGTCAGCCGCGCGGTCACGGCCAGGGAGCGGAAGAAATGCGCGACCAGGGTCACGGGGATCGCGTCGCGGCCTAGGTACGGCGTATGCCAGTGCGCGTCTACGTGCGCGTAGGGCCGTCCAGAAAGGTCCACCACCACGCGGGCCAGGGCTTCGTCCAAGGGCGCGTATGCGTAGCCCATGCGCACCAGGCCCACGCGCGAGCCCAAGGCCTGATCCAGGGCCTGACCCAGGGTAAGGGCCACGTCTTCCCACGTATGGTGGGGGTCGATCTCGAGATCGCCCTGGGCCTCAACGGTTAAATCCAACAGGCCATGGACGGCCAATTGGGTCAGCATATGGTCATAAAAGGCCAAACCCGTGCGGATTTGCGCGCGTCCGGTACCGTCCACATCGACCATCACCCGCACGTGCGTCTCACGCGTGGTTCGGGTCACGTCCGCGCGGCGTGGCGGCTGTCTCATCATCGCCTCCTGCAGGGTAAAGGTCGGGGCGCCACAAAGGAGCTAAAGCCAAGATAACGGCTTGGGTATAAAGATCAACCCGGCGGAGCCGACCTTGCGTAATGAGGCCGACCGCGCCCGGGCCGTGCTTGCTATGCTGGGTTCCGAAGACGGCATCATCTGCGGGGCCCAATTCCCATCCTTGATCGATGAGCCGGGCCACCGCGGGAGGCAGGGGGAAAGCCGCGCTTTGGGCCTCGCCCCAACGGCCGGTCCAGTCGAGCACCGCGACCCAACCGAAGGTGAACCAACGATCGTCCACGCGCGTCAGGCCACCCTCGAGCCCAAACCACATCTGCCCTTGGGGGACGGCTTCGCGCGCGGCCAGCGCGCGCTGACGGGCACCGCGGCGCGTCTCTTCCAAGGTGCGCGGCTGCGCGCTCACGCCCGAAGGGACGGCGTGCATCACGACGTCCCAGGCGCGGTTGGGGCCCCATGCTGCGAGGCCGCGCGCCACAGCCTGCTGCTTCACCGGATTGGTCGAACCGACCACCACGAGCAAACGTGGCATTTCCGCCTCCCAAAACAAAACCAGGGGGCACTCGGCCCCCTGGCGGGTTTCTTAGCCCTCGTCCTCGGTCTTCTTACCCTTCTCGATCACCTCGGGCTCACCGGCCTCGGGTGCCTCGGTGGCAACCTCTTCTTCACCCTCTGGCGCAACCGCGGCGACGACGATCTCATCCATGGGATCCAGCACCCGCACGCCCTTACCCAGGGTTTTGGCCAGATCTTCGACTGTAATCACCGAACCGACTTTATCCAGCTGGCGCAGGTCCACCACGACCTGCTCGGGCAAATCGGTGGGTAGGGCCTCTACGGTCAAGGTCTCTAGCTGTTGCACCAGGGTCGCGCCGTACAGCCGGACGGCCGGAGCCTCGTTCTCCAGTACGATGGGCACCTCGGCCTCAACGGTTTCGGTCAGCGAGAGGGCCTGAAAGTCAATGTGCAACCACTTACCGGTGATCACATCCCGCTGCCGTTCGCGCACAATGGTCGTGTAAACCTCGCCGTCTAGTTCCACATCAACCAACGTGGAGGAACCCACATTGCGCAGGGCCTTGTAAGCCGTACGGTAATCCAACGCGATGGGGATGGGCTCAATATGCGCGCCATACAGAATGCCGGGCAATTTACCCTCACGGCGCAAGCGGCGAACCTTCTTGCCGCGCACCGAGCGGCGTTCTGCTTTTACGCGTACACGTTCCATGGTTCCCTTCCTCGGGCGCCTCTCACCCGCGTTGGCGGGTTACCCTCGCCCTGTACTGAGGATGGGCCCTCCTTGGGCCGAGGGCCAATTGTACCTGGCTTTCAGCGCGGCGTCAATGGCGCACCGCGGCGCGGGTGCAGGCAAATCTCGTAGCAGCCCATGCCGCGGGCGGCGAAACCCGCCCGCTATCCTCGCCATCCTATGCGTTCCGCGCATTGGCCGGATGATTCGCGCGCAATTTTATACTAGCCGCGGGCTTCCAGCC